>DVLI01000003.1 GCA_018715595.1 Candidatus Caccoplasma merdavium
CTGGCCGAGGCGACCCTCAACGGGGAACCTTTCGTTTCGAGCGACGGCATATTCTACCGCACCTCCATGACGCAAAACGCCGACATCGTATTCCGTTTCGAGGAGGAGACCCCGGCTCCCGACGACACGACCGTGGTCGAACCGGAATTCCATGCTTTATGGATAGCTTATGACCGTGACCTCGGCATCATACATGTCAACGACACGCTTCCCGCACCTTTTGCCGGGAATGTATCGAGCGATGAGACGGTCAAGATAAGTGTCCGTCCCAACGAAGGATACCAAGTAAAACAAGTCATCTGCAACGAAGAAGTCATCAGCGACCAAAACGACACGGCTTACTATGTGAGTCTGAAAGAAGACGCTTTGATACAAGTGCTCTTTGACGAGAGACAAGAAGGGTCCACAGAATATACGACGTTGACCATACAGGGTATAAACGGCGGAACGATGGAACAAGAAGTTGCCGTCGGCTCGACGCTGAATTTCAGAATCGTTCCCGACACGGGTTGGTCTTTGCACAGCGTGATGTTCAACGACGTCGACATGACCCAGCTCATCGACAGCAGCTACCTGTTCACAACCCCGGTACTGACAGAGCCGTCGACACTCTCGATCGTCTTCAAGGAACTCACATCGTTGCTCCAACAAAGCCATGCAAGTGCGGTGAAAGTTTACGGACAAAACGGACAAATCATCATAGAGAACATGCCCGCGAACGAAACCGCACGGATATATAACGAACTGGGTATCTTGATAAAAACCATCGATGGCAAAAGTCAACCCGATGCCCGCATCACAATCGAGCTGACCACCCAAGAAAGTTATATCGTCAAAATCGGCTCCGAGACATACAAATTACTGCTTTAATAGAAAAATAGTCTTTTCTTCAAACGGGTTGGCGGACTCTTCCGCTAACCCGTTTTTCATTTTAATGAAACAGAAATGTCATCGACTCGTCATCACCTTGAAATGCCAACCTTCGTTCTTTGCAGCAAAAATCATCACGATGAAAAAGCTACTGCTGGCCACCGCCATCGGACTGCTTCCGATATTGGCTCCGGCCCAAGAAACAGAGACCTATGACAAAGACGGCACAAGTGTTCCGGCACGGGTCTATTTCAAAGACGGGAAGCTGCATTTTGCGTCGAAGAACGAAAAGTTCCATCTTTGGTTCGACAACCGCATATACATCGATGGCTCTTACTACGCTCCCACGAGCGACATCACAGGTTTGTCGTCCAAGCCCAACAAAGACTTGGAAGAAGACGATGGCATCTTCCGTTTCAACAACGGCGTGAGTATTCGCCGGGCTCGCTTTGCCCTGAAAGCCGAACTGTATAACTGGTTTGCCGAGTTTGACCTCGACTTTGCCTACAACGAAGTCGAAATCAAGGACATGTTCCTGGGATACCGGTTCAACGACCACATCTCGATACAGGCAGGGCACTTCAAGGAACCCATGAGCATGGAACGTCTCACCAGTTCGAAATACCTCTCGTCGAACGAACGGCCCATGCCGGTAGAGATGTTTGCCGGAGGTCGACGCCTGGGTATCGCCGCCACGGCGTGGAACAAACACTGGTGGGTGAGCGGTGGTGTCTTCGGGCAACAGGTCGACATCATTCAGAAAGAGAAAAACCGTGGCAGCGACGGTTACGGATTTACCGGCCGCGTAGCGGTATCGCCCGTTGTCAATGACGTGCTGACACTGCACCTCGGCGGATATGCGACCTACCGTACCCCCGATGCCGCCGGCGAGGAAGACCGGTTCGTGGAGTTCCGCACCTTTCCCGAAAGCCGCACCGACCGTCGTCGCTTCGTCCGTGCAGAGATACCCAACGTAAACCACTACGCCACCTATGGCATCGAAGCAGCTGTCCGTTGGGACAAACTGCTCGTCTACGGAGAATATATCTTCACCGACCTCTCCCGATATAAACGAGGAACCGACGGCATGAAGCAACCGTTGAAAAACGCCACGTTCAACGGCTGGTATGCCACCGCTTCATACATGATACTGGGGAAACAACGCCGCTACTCTCCCGAAGATGCCGAATTCGGCCCGATGGAAGTGCGCCGCAAAGGGGGTAATCTTGAAATATCAGCCCGGGCCAGCCATGTCAATCTCAACGATTTCCATGATGCTTCATCGGTCATCACGGGAGGAAAAGCCTACGCCTACAATGCCACCCTCAACTGGTATCCCATACGCAACGTCCTGCTGGGACTGAACTATACGTTTGTCGACAACGACAAATACGCCGACGACAAAGGTCATATCACCCAAAACGGGTTGTCACTCAGCCAAGTGCGTCCAGAAGGCATAGATTTCAACATCATACAATTACGACTACTTGTATCTTTCTAAAAACCAAAAACTTATGAAGAAAAGACATCTCATCGGGATTCTCGCCGTCCTGACCGCCGTTTCAACCGCCTGCAAAGACGACAGTGAAACCGACCTCATAACCGGATCTTCCGATATAAAAGGTTTATATATCAACGAAGTATGTACCAGTGGCACCGATTGGATCGAGCTCTACAACGGCTCCGATTCGGAAATCAGCCTTGGCGGTTTTCTTTTGCAAGACAGCAAGGGAGCCGACGAAGAATACACGTTCCCGTCAGGAGCCAAAATAGGGTCCAAATCATACCTGGTCCTCTACAAGGAGAGCGACTTCTCCTTCGGGCTCAGCGGTAGCGGCGATGCCGTCACCCTCATCGACAACCAGGGACACATCATCGACAACATACTGGTACCCGCCTTGGACGACGGACAGACCTACGCCCGGGAAAGCGACGGCTCGTCCACCTGGGTGGTACTTTCCAGCGGGACGCCGGGACGCGACAACACCTCGGAGGGCGACGACAACACCCCCGGGACCAGTTCGCTCAAACTGTATATCAACGAAGTACTCTCCTCTCCTGCCGGCGACGACACCGACTTCATCGAGATTTACAACGGTGAGGAACAAGCCGTAAACATCGGCGGTTTCATACTGCAAGACGACAAAAAGGAGGCCGAGGAGTTCATCATTCCCGAAGGTACCGTCATTGCCGCCAAAGGGTTCGTCGTTTACAGCCAGGTATCGCCGGGCGAGGGCGACTCCTTCACGTTCGGCCTCAGTTCGGGTGGCGACAAGGTCATCTTCCTCGACAAGGAACGCAAACTCATCGACGAGGTAGAGACCCCCGACTTCAAAAGTGCCGGACAGGAAGGATTCTCCTATGGCCGCACCACCGACGGCGGCAACCAGTGGAGCATCATCGAGAGTCCTACCAAAGGAACGTCGAACGGAGCCTCGACGGGGAACGGACTCGCAGGCCAACTGCTCATCAACGAGGTCTACACGTTCAGCGACCAGTCGAGCATCGACGACCTCGACTTCATCGAGCTCTACAACGCCGGCAGCAACACCATCGACCTCTCGGGTCTGAAAATGTGGGAAAGCGGAGGCCAGGAAGAGGCTTGGACTTTCCCCGAAGGGAAAAAGATAGCCGCCGGTGAACGGCTCGTCATCGAATGCGACAAAGAGGAGTACTACAACGACCCGACCAACTATCCTTCCTGGGGACTGAGCAAAGGTCCCGATGAATACATCGTCCTGGCCGATGCCGACCTGAACATCATCGACGAGGTACACTGTCCCAGCCTGAAACAACACGAAAGCTACGGACGCCTGAGCGACGGCAGCGACCAGTGGGTCATCTTTGCCCAATATTCACGGGGAACCGCCAACGGCGGTGAGCAGCGCCAGCCGGTAACCAACACGCTGGGCCTCTGCATCAACGAAGTCTTCACCAACAACCAAGACGTGCAGACCCAACCGTGGAACGACACCAAAGACTTTATCGAGCTCTATAACAGCAGCGACAACGCCATCGACCTGAGCGGGTTCAGTCTGATGGACGATGCTCTCGACCCTGAGAAACAATATTTCTTCCCCGACGGGACAGTCATCGCCGCCAAAAGTTTCCTCACCCTCGACGTCGACAAGAAAAACACCAACGGCCCCGTGTTCGGCCTTGGCAAGGGGGGCGACTGGGTATTCCTCTACGACGCGTCGGGCCGGCTCATCGCCGAAATCGAGGCACCGGCTTTCGAAGACACCGAGGTTTACAGCGTAGGACGCCGCACCGATGGCGGCGACGAGATTGTCGTCTTTACCGAAGTTTCCAAGAACAACAGCAACAACGGTAAAGACATCAAATAACACGCACCATGAGAATATCCATTTTACATTATACTCTCCTGTTTTCCATTTTTCCACTCTTGATTTCCTGTCAAGAATCCAAGACCGTTGCGGGATTCCCCGCAACGGTTTCCGTCCCGTCGGAACGGGTAGATATAGAAGGATACCCCCCTATATACATCGGCGGGTACGGCTCGGACATGGCTTACAACCGGACAGACTCGAGCTTCTGGCTACTGACCGACCGCGGGCCCAATGTCGACGGAGCCACGGTCCACAGCAAGGTATTCCCACTGGCCGACTATACGCCGCACATCGGCGTGTTTAAATGGAAGGGCGACTCCTTGTGCCTCATTCGCAAAATCATGCTCCGTGAAAATGACAGTACATTCTTCTGCGGCCTGCCCCGCACCACCGGAGAGGGCATCACCGGAGAGAAAGCCTATGCGCCGGGCGGCAGCGAAATCATCACGGCCGAACGCAAAGGCATCGATACCGAAGGGCTTGCAGTGTCGCCCGACGGCACCTTTTGGGTGAGCGACGAGTACGGCCCCTATCTCCTGCACTTCAATGCCGACGGGATACTCATCGAGGAATATTCGCCGTTCAACGGAAAACTTCCTGCCCATTACGCCCTGCGGCAACCCAACCGCGGCATGGAGGGACTCTGCATCGGTAACGACGGAAAGACGCTCTATGGCATCATGCAGTCGCCTCTCGACGGCGGCTGTCCGGAGATATTCAGGACGAATATTCCCCTCCTGGTCATCGACACGGAAAACGGCACTTGCCGCGAATATGCCTACACACCCGACAGCCGGGAGTGCGGCGTAAGCGCCCTGGTATGCCTCGACGACACAACGCTGCTCGTTCTCGAACGCGACGGAAAATTCCCCGGCGATGGCGAAGTGTGCAAACGCATATACCGCATCACTCTGCCCGCAACCGACAGCTTGTGCCTGCTCTCCAAGACACTGGCTGCCGACCTGTTGCAGGTGTGTCCCGAATATGACCACGACAAGCCCGAAGGCATGGCCCTCATCAACGACTCGACACTCGGCGTTGTCAACGACGACGACTTCGGCATCGAGGCCACTGTCCCGGCCGGCTGCCGTTACCGGCAGAAACTGAAAAACAACGGTCGCACCGACCGCAACGAAATCTTCTTCTTCGGCTTTTAAGCACATCTATTTCATAAGACGGGAAACGGGTCCTATCCCCACGGGGAGACCCGTTTGATTTTTTTCACCATTTGGGGACAAAAACAACGCAGGGCACCTTCCCGAGGAAGGTGCCCTGCGCGTAAAGAGTAAGAAAAACTTACTTTCTGAGGCCCAGTTCTTTTACGATGGCACGGTAGCGCTCGATGTCGATTTTCTGGAGATAATCGAGCAGGCGGCGACGTTTACCTACCAGCATTTTCAGGGCTCTTTCGGTCGTATAATCTTTGTGATTTGACTTGAGGTGCTCAGTCAAATGAGAGATACGATAGGAAAATAATGCAATCTGGGACTCGGGAGAACCAGTATCAGTATTGTTCTTTCCGTACTTCTCAAAGATTTCCTTTTTTTTCTCTGACGTTAAATACATCTTTTTAACAGTTTTATATATGAATGAAATGTTTTGAGACCGCAAAGGTAGACAAATATTTCCGACCGACAAATGTTTTGGACGGTATTTTTCCTCATTTCTCCCCTGAAAATGAAAAAATTTACCTCTTTCGGCTTTGAAAAAGAGCAATTAACCGTCACGTCCATATCAATTATCGCATTTTTTATCGTACCTTTGCGCCGGAAAATTTTTTAAGGTATGCAAAAACAAAACATTCGGAATATCGCCATCATCGCCCACGTCGACCACGGAAAAACCACCCTCGTCGACAAGATGCTGATGGCCGGCCGCCTCTTCCGTGACAACCAGAACACGGGCGAGCTCATGCTCGACAACAACGACCTCGAACGGGAACGCGGCATAACGATTCTGTCGAAAAACGTATCGATACGGTACAAAGACTGCAAGATAAACATCATCGACACCCCGGGGCACGCCGACTTCGGTGGCGAGGTGGAACGCGTACTCAACATGGCCGACGGCTGCCTGCTGCTGGTCGACGCCTTCGAAGGTCCCATGCCCCAAACCCGCTTTGTGTTGCAAAAGGCCATTCAGATGGGGCTGAAACCCATCGTCGTCATCAACAAGGTCGACAAGCAGAACTGCCGTCCCGACGAGGTGCAGGAAATGGTATTCGAACTGATGTTCAACCTCAATGCCACCGAGGAACAACTCGACTTCCCCACCATCTACGGTTCGGCCAAACAAAACTGGATGTCGACCGACTGGCGCAAACCCACCGACAACATCTCGGTATTGCTCGATACCATCATCGAACACATTCCCGCCCCGGAATATATCGAAGGCCCCTCGCAAATGCTCATCACCTCGCTCGACTTCTCGTCGTATGTGGGCCGTATCGCCATAGGCCGCATACACCGCGGTGAATTGCGCGAAGGCCAAGACATCGTGTTGTGCAAGCGCGACGGCTCGACCGTGAAACAACGCATCAAGGAACTGCACATCTTCGAAGGCATGGGCCGCACCCGCGTCGAAAGCGCTGCTTCGGGTGAGATATGCGCCCTGGTAGGCATAGAGGGCTTCGAAATCGGCGATACCATTGCCGATGTCAATACCCCCGAAGCACTGCCCCGTATCGCCATCGACGAGCCCACCATGTCGATGACCTTCACCAACAACGATTCGCCCTTCTTCGGCCGCGACGGAAAGTATGTCACCTCGCGCCACATCGCCGAACGCCTCGAAAAAGAGTTGGAACGCAACCTCGCCCTGCGCGTCGAGAAAGCACCCGAAGACGGCGTGTGGACAGTCTATGGCCGCGGTGTGCTGCACCTCTCGATTCTCATCGAGACGATGCGCCGCGAAGGCTATGAACTGCAAGTGGGACAACCCCAGGTCATCGTCAAGGAAATCGACGGTGTAAAATGCGAACCCGTGGAACAGCTCACCATCAACGTTCCCGAAGAGTACGCCAGCAAAATGATCGACATGGTAACCCGCCGCAAAGGCGACCTGCTCTCGATGGACACGCAAGGCGACCGCATACACCTCGAATTCTCGATTCCCTCGCGCGGCATCATCGGCCTGCGCAACAACGTGCTCACCGCTTCGGCCGGCGAAGCCATCATGGCCCACCGATTCCTCGAATACCAGCCGTGGAAAGGCGACATCGAACGCCGCACCAACGGTTCGCTCATCGCCATGGAGGCCGGTACCGCATACGCCTATGCACTCGACAAGCTGCAAGACCGCGGCCGCTTCTTCATCTTCCCGCAGGAAGAGGTCTATGCGGGACAGGTCGTGGGCGAGAACGCCAAGGAGGGCGACATCGTGGTCAACGTCACCAAGTCAAAAAAGCTCACCAACATGCGTGCATCGGGTGCCGACGAAAAGGCGCGCATCATTCCGCCCATCGTGATGAGCCTCGAAGAGTCGCTCGAATACATCAAGGAAGACGAGTACCTCGAAGTGACCCCCCATCACCTGCGCATACGCAAAATCATTCTCGACGAACTCGAACGCAAACGTGCCAACCGATAATGGAAGGGAGGGCTCCTCAACGCCCTCCCTTCCAGAAACAATGAGCCGCAGGTCGAATGACCTGCGGCTCGTTTTCCTTATTGACCGGGAGGAGTGATTGCCACCCGACAAGCCCCCTCACTTCACCGTCGGAGCCTGCAACTTGAAACGAAGGCGCAGACGGCCGGGCTCATAGTCGTGGCTGATGATTTTGAAAACACCTATCTCCGACGTATTGGCCACATGCGCGCCGATGCAGGCACACACATCGTAGTCGCCCACCCGCACCAGACGCAACGTCTCGCTCACGTCGTCGGGCAACTTCGAGACATCGACCTCGGCGGGAACTTCGGCTCGCGCGACAAACTCCTCGGTAACCGGCAGGGCACTGGCTATGACCTCGTTGACTTTCGCCTCGACGGCGGCCAACTGCCCGGCCGTAGGCTCCTCGGGCAATTCATAGTCGCACTTGCTCTTCTTGCGCTCGATGTGTGCGTTGCGTGAACGCGGACAACCGAACATCTCGACCATCGTGCGGTTCAAGATATGCTCGGCCGTGTGCATGGGGGGATATTCCTGCTTGTTGTGTTCGTTGAGTTGGGGTTGTTCCATAACAATGACAAATTATTTTTTCCTCTGCAAATAGGCATTATTTTTAATTTCGATGGAGAGCGGCTCTATATCGCTCAAAACCTTTATTCCGCAATCGGGATAATCCTTCCCGGCAAAAAGCTTTATTCCTATCGGATAAGACAACCGTCCGATTTGCGGATCGACCGGAATCCAGCCGGCACCATTCACATAACATTCAGCCCAAGCATGGGCACCGCCAACGATCTGCGGTGGATAATAAACATACCCGGTAATAAAGCGACATGGAATAGACCTCGAACGCATCAAGGCAATAAACAGATTGGTATGCTCGCTACAAGTGCCTTTCCTGCGTCGGAGTATGGTCGCAATATCTTCCGTGATACTATTGCCCTTGTCTATTTCCACAGCCAGGGAATCATCGAAGGTCTCAATATAAGTCGATGCAAATTTCAAACCCTTGCTTATAATCGACCACACATTTTTTTCATTTCCAAACAACGTATCTGCAATCACTTGTAACTCGGGCAGGCGATAATCGATAAGAGTTGTCGGTTCCAAAAACGGCAACACGTCAGAAGGATAAGGCAAACTCGGATCAACGACGGCCTGCTTCACTATTTTAAGAAGAGACGTATCGGCCTTTACGGCTGAATTCCGTATCGTAACATGACAGATACTATCAACTTGCCGGAAAGATACGACCTCCTGCGGATAGGAATCGAGTGCGGCACGGTTAAAATACCGTAATTGCATTTTATAGATAATCTGCGCATATCCACCTGCGCTACCACATACCAATAAGAATATTACAAAGATTTTTTTCATTACAAAGATTTTATACCCATCTCGCCTTATTTATGCAATACTACGAAGCCTCATTCATTCTCTCCATTCCCACGACAGCCGCACGATGTCTTCCTCGACAAGTTCGCTGCCCATCTGCACCTCGATGATCTGCAAGTCGGTGACAGCCCGCACGGCGTGCTTCTGTCCCACCTTGATGTGTATGACATCGCCCCGGCCCACTTCGACGACACGACCGTCGAGCGCCAGCTGTCCCCGACCGTCGATAAAGGTCCACACCTCCTCGCGACGGTTGTGATACTGGTAGCTGATGTTGCAACCGGCCTTGATGCAGAGGAGCTTGGTCAGGGCTCGATAGCCGTCGGGCAATACGTTGTAGCCCATCACCTTGTAGGTACCCCAGCGCCGCTCCTCATACATGGGTCGCTTGGCAAAACGGGTGGCATAGGATTTGAGGCGGGTGCAAGAGTCCTTATCGCCCACCAGGATTCCGTCGGGACTGGCTGCCACGATGGCGTTTTTCATGCCGAGGCACACAATCGGTATCTCCAACTCATTCACCACATGGGTACCGTCGGAGCCTTCGCCCATGACGGCATTGCCGATGGTGCGGTCGGGCATTTCCTCGGTGAGGCTGTTCCAGGTTCCGAGGTCTTTCCAATTTCCGTTGAAAGGTACCACACCCACCGACGAGGTTTTCTCCACCACCTCGAAATCGAAACTGATTTTGGGCAGTTCGAGATAACGCAACCGCATCTCGTCGAAGGTGTCGGCCTTGACATAACGGGCAATGTAATCGTCGAGGAAACCCAGTTTGAAGGCAAAGACGCCCCCATTCCAAAGAGCCCCTTCGCGTATCAACTTCTCGGCATACTGAATCTCGGGCTTTTCGACGAAACGGACTACCGGATAAACGTCGGCATCGGCATGTGCCATGTCGGGAATGATATAACCGAATGTCGCCGAAGGTCTCTTCGGGCGGATTCCCATCAACATCACATCGGCGGCACCCCGCTCGGCGGCCGCGGCCATCTGCACGATGACGGCAAAATAACTTTCATCGGTATAGGGGTCGATGGGCATCACCACGACAACCTCGTCGCGACCGCATTGCTTGTCTTTGAGCAGATGGGTCGTCGCCAAAGCTATCGCGGGGAAGGTGTTGCGACGTTCGGGCTCGGTAACCACGTCGACAGCATTACCGAGCTGGGTGGTTATGGCATCTTTCTGCGACACGCTGGTAGCGACCGTGATGGGGGCGTCGAGCCCCGACTCCTTGATTTGCCGCACAATGCGTTGCAGCATCGACTCCCGCGTACCGTCGGGAGCTTCGAGCAATTTGAGGAACTGTTTGGAGCGGGCGTCGTTCGACAACGGCCAAAGGCGTTTTCCCGAGCCGCCCGATAATAATATGATTCTCATATCGATGGGTTAATACTTTGACAATACCAGTGATAAAGGCGCTTGACACCTTCTTCGATTTCTATCTTGTGGCACCACCCAAGGCTATGCAGGCGGGTCACGTCGCAGAGTTTGCGGGGCGTACCGTCGGGCTTGGTGGCGTCGAATTGCAACCGGCCCCGATAGCCGATTGTGGCGACAATGAGCCGGGCCAAGTCGCCGATGGAGATTTCTTTTCCCGTACCGATATTGATATGGCAGTTGCGCACCTCCTTCGAGGTTCCCGCCAAGTCCTTGAAATCGACCTGCTCCATCACGAAGACGCTGGCATCGGCCATCTCTTCGGACCACAGAAACTCTCTCAACGGACGGCCGGTTCCCCACAGGGTGACCGCCTCGGCCGCAATGCCGTAACGGAGAAGGGTGGCCACGATGGTCTCCTTGTCGGCCGCACCGGTCACCCCTTCGACGGGGCGACAATCCAAGTCGGCCCGCACACTCTTCCAGTCGCCCTCGTGCAGACTGTGCGCCAGGAATATCTTGCGCATCATGGCCGGTATGACATGGGAATTTTCGAGATGGAAGTTGTCGTTGGGGCCGTACAGGTTGGTCGGCATCACGGCCAGGTAATTGGTACCGTATTGCAGGTTGAAGCTCTCGCACATCTTCAAGCCGACGATTTTCGACAGGGCATACGGTTCATTGGTATATTCGAGCGGCCCCGTCAACAGATATTCTTCCTTGATGGGCTGCGGACAATCGCGGGGATAGATGCATGTCGAGCCCAAGACCAGCATTTTCTTCACCCCGTGGCGGAAAGCCTCGCCGATAACATTCTGCTGTATCTGCAAATTTTCGTATATAAAATCGGCGCGATAGGTGTTGTTGGCCATAATCCCGCCCACATGAGCGGCGGCCAAGATGACATAATCGGGGCGTTCTTCGTCGAAAAAGCGTTTCACGGCGACCCCGTCGAGCAAGTCGAGCTCGGCATGCGTGCGCCCCACCAAAGAGGTGTAGCCTTTGACCCGCAGGTTGTTCCAAATGGCCGAGCCTACCAGCCCCCGATGGCCGGCGACATAGATTTTCGCATTCTTTTCCATACTCACTGCCCGATTTGTGAACGAAGATAGAGTTTTTTCACAAATTTCATATCATGCTCCACCATAATTCTCACCAATTCGGGGAAAGTCGTCTTGCGCGGATTCCACCCCAACAGGGTCCTGGCCTTGGTGGGGTCACCCAACAACTGCTCCACCTCAGCGGGACGGAAGAAGCGCGGGTCGACCGCCACAAGCACACGCCCCGTAGCCTTGTCGATGCCCACTTCGTCGACGCCCTCGCCTTCCCAGCGGAGTTCGATGCCCACCTCCTTGAAGGCCAGTGCCGTAAATTCCCGCACGGTATGGTATTCGCCGGTAGCGATGACAAAGTCCTCGGGCGTGTCGTGTTGAAGCATCAGCCACATGCACTCGACATAATCCTTGGCATACCCCCAGTCGCGCAAGGCATTGAGGTTGCCCAGGTAGAGCTTGTCCTGATAGCCCTGCGCTATGCGGGCGGCGGCCAGGGTAATCTTGCGCGTGACGAAATTCTCGCCGCGCCGCTCCGATTCATGGTTGAAAAGGATACCGTTCACGGCAAACATGCCGTATGCCTCGCGGTAGTTCTTGGTAATCCAGAAACCGTATTGCTTGGCCACGCCATAGGGCGAACGGGGATAGAACGGGGTGGTCTCCCGCTGGGGGACTTCCTGCACCAACCCGAAGAGTTCCGAGGTCGATGCCTGATAGATGCGACACCGCTTTTCGAGGCCGAGAATGCGCACGGCTTCGAGCAAACGCAGGGTGCCCAAAGCATCGGCCTCGGCCGTATATTCGGGCACGTCGAACGAGACTTTGACGTGTGACTGTGCGGCAAGGTTATAAATTTCACCGGGCTGCACGGCCTGAATGATGCGCACCAGCGACGACGAGTCAGTCATGTCGCCATAATGCAGATTTATCAACCGCTTTTGGTGCATGTCGCGCACCCATTCATCGAGATAGAGATGCTCTATGCGTCCGGTATTGAACGACGACGAGCGGCGAAGGATTCCATGTACTTCATACCCTTTTTCCAAAAGAAACTCGGCCAAGAACGAACCGTCCTGACCGGTAATGCCTGTAATCAATGCTTTTTTCATCTGTATCGTTTTTTATCGGTTTCGATCCCCTCCGCGATTGACAAGAAGCCGACGGGTCAATTGCAAATATACGAAAAGAAGGGTGCAAAAAGTCATGTTGATTGAACGTTTTGCTCAATCGCCCCTCATTTTACAAATATACGAAAAGAAGAAACAGACTGTTTCTCAAACAAAAAATGGGAGCAGACATCTGCTCCCTTCCAATACCCTATAAACAAACATTCGAATTGAGGAATTACACTTCGAGCAACTTTTTGGCGTCGACATACTGGGCAATACCCACAGCCACCCGCTTGGCCTCTTTCATGGCCAACACGACGGTCTGCGGCGTGTGCACCACATCGCCGCCGGCGAATACCCCTTTGCGCGTAGTCATGCCATAGGGCCGCTCACGCGTGATGACATATCCCGACTCGTCGACATCGATACCCGTCGTCGTCGAGACGATGCGATTGGCCGGCCGCGAGCCGATGGCCAGCAAGATACGATTGAAGGCTAATGTTTTTTCTCCTTCGGGCGTATCGGCTTTCAGCCCGGTAATCCAGCCTGAATTGTTGTCACAAACAAACTCTTTGGTCGCCGTACACCACAAGAATTTCACGCCTTCGGCCACGGCATCTTCATATTCCGACCGCAACGCCGACATCTCCGCCTCGGTCTTATGGTAAATCACATACACCTCCTTGGCTCCCATGCGCAGGGCGGTGCGGGCAGCGTCCATACCCACATTGCCGCAACCTATCACGCCCACGACCTCGCCTTCGTGCACAGGCACTTCACGGCGGTCGATGTCGCCGAAATTGTAAAGGCTCACCATGCGCAGGAAGTACGACGACTGCACGATGCCCTTCAACTCACAGCCGGGCAGATTGAGCGACTTGGGCAAGGCGGTTCCCGAACCGATGAAGACGGCATCGTATTCCTGCTCGAAGATGCGGTCGACGTCGATGTCCTTGCCCACGACACAGTTGGTAATGAAGGTCACGCCGAGTGCCTCGATTTTCTTTATCTCCTTGCGCACCACCTCTTTGGGCAGGCGATATTCGGGAATGCCGAACATGAGCACGCCACCCGGCTCGGGCTGGCTCTCGAAGATGGTCACATTGAATCCCTGACGGGCCAAATCGCCGGCCACCGTCAGTCCCGCCGGACCCGAACCGATAATGGCCACCTTTCCGCGGGTCTTTTGCGGCAGACGTTCCCTGATAAGGCTCATCTCCACGTCGAAGTCGGCAATGAAACGTTCGAGCATGCCGATGCGTATGCCTTTTCCCTTGGGGTAGAGTATGCAATGCCCCTCGCACTGCTTCTCGTGCGGGCATACCCGCCCGCAAATGGCCGGCAGGTTGCTGCGCTCGTTGATGACCGCCATGGCATCACCCATGTTTCCCATCGACAACTGATGGATAAACGAGGGTATGTCGTTCTCGATGGGACACCCCTTGCGACAGGAAGGATTCTTGCAGTTCAAGCAACGCTTGGCCTCGTCGATGGCCTCCTTGATGGTGTATCCGCTCACTTCATAAAATTTCAGGCTCTTGTTTATTTCCATGCACTCTATCTTGTTTATAGCCTATTTTGACAATTAGACTTTGCAAATATCTATCTTATTTTGCAAAGCGCGTATTGCAAAATAAGAGTTTTTAGAAAATTTAATATTTCGACTGCCATCAATCGGGAAGAAATAGTGACTCCCCGACATAAAAAAGGTGCAAACCTTTTCGTAAAAGCATTTGCACCTCAACAGGGACTCGCCACGCTCCTTGTCTATCTGAAAAATCCGGTTTTCTCGATATACTCTTCAACTGGCCACAAACCCTTGCACTTTACCAACACGCGATGCGACTTATCGGTAAGGAAACAAGTGGGCATGGCTTGACAACCGTAAACGATTTTCACCGGAGTTGCATCGCCCATGAAATCGGAAACGTAAATATATTTCCCGCCATAACGTTCTTGGGTTTTCTTCAATTCTTTCAAAGACTCGTCAAGGCAATAAACCACAATAAAAAAGTCATCGCGGGAGGTCGCGGAACAGAGGCTGTCGAGATAAGCCCGCCCGGACGCTCCCATGCAACCCAACCCTTCATAAATGAACAGCAACCGCTTGTCGTCGAGCAACGACCGGTCTAACGGCGTACCATCGGACTGCATACAAGGGAACAACGGCAAGGTATCGCCCTCGACTATCTGATGGCTCGAAACGTGTGCCTGGATATTCTTTCCGTAAAAAGAGTCCCGCATATCGGGCGTAAGGGTATTCAGGATGTGCTGCAATGTATCCTTACAAACATCATCTCGAACCATATAAAGCCTTTGCAATCCACTCGGCACAGAAGCAAAACGACAAGCCAGCCGAGCATTCTCCCGGAGTGCCTTATCGTACACTTCTTGAAAAGCCGACCGCAAGCTGTCGTGTTTCTCTTCGGGAAGTTCTTTCCATAAACGACCAAACTCCGCTTCGCTTTGATAATAGGCATCCCATAAAATACTATCCTGTCGCAAATAATTGGCCTCGGTAATTTCGTCCTGCGCCCATGAACCGGGAAGACATACCCCCATCACAAGGAGGATAATAAAAAATCTTTTCATATCTCTCTTTTTATTTTATTAGACGTTTTTCCTCAAATAAGGTTACAATCCCGACAAATTATCTCGCTCCTGGGCCAAAAGGGAATAGACATTCAGGTCGTAATACCGGCCATCTCCGGCATACTCACCGGCCCTCTCCACGCCTTCGAGCCGAAAGCCCAACCGGCGGGGTATGGCATTGGAAGGGGCATTACCCACGGCACACTTTATCTGCACACGGTTCATCACCCTGACATCGAACGCCCACAAGCACAAGGCAGCGACACTGCGCGACATGATGCCACGGCCCCGCCACGGAGGCAACAGCCAATAGCCCACCTCGGTCTTGCGGTTTACCCGGTCGGTCGTGACAAATCCTATCAAACCGCAAAACACCCCGTCGGAGAGAATTTTGAACGTATAATTGCGCAGGTCGGTGGGGACGGCGCAAAGCCCCGAAAGGAACACCGCCTCGTCGGCCTCGGTATGGAGGTTGTCGACAAACGGCAGCCACCGGCGCAAATCGTCACGCCAGGCATCGATGGCACGAAACAGCAACCCGGCATCGGCCTCGGTCGCCTCGATGAGCGTCAATGTATCATCGACAGGAAGTATCAAAAGAGACCTTTCCATCAATCATTGCTTATTTTATAGGTTACCTTGAAGCCATGCTGCCGGAGCGACCTTTCTATATCACTCATTCGCTTCTTGTTGGCATTGGCGTCGGGATACAAGACTATATAGGGAGGCATATCCACCAACATCTCTTCATACTCGTTGCAATCGTAATGATGGCCCTCGCTCCTGTCGATTCCTTCGGGCACCCATATAAAGCCATCGGCCTGAATAATGATTTTGCTGTCCAAGTCGATAAGAAGAGTGGTCCCCTCACTGTCTTTCGTAACAACCGCCTCGGGATCGAGATAAGTGATGTTCTGCCGCCACATCTTGCTGCCGTCGGTAAGCGAATCGGCCGCACAGAATCCACGTTTTGAAGCATCAAAGGTCAAGGTGTATTTTCCCTCGACATCTTCGCCGAGTTCTATCTGCCCGTTGGGTGCCGAATAGGGAGCATAGCTTACGCTAGGATAGGTAAAATAGGTCTCTCCCGGACGGGAGACGGCCGAGAGGATATAGTCGGCCGAGGCCACGGGTGTTCCCGCATATCCGCCACCCACATAAACCATATCCATGCCTTTATCCCAGCGCGACTGTATAAATTCCTTGGGAGAGTCGGAGGTAAATGTCTGGAAACTCTGTGCCACGTCGGCCGATACATGCTTGCTTTTCGATGCCACCATAAAGTATTCGCCGCCACCATATTCCAGCAAGGTGAGGTTATATCCCTCATTCCAGGCTTCATCGGCACACCGGCTGAGCAACTCGCGCGTGGGGACAAAAAAATACTGCTGCTCGGTAATGCCTGTACCCTCGCTCACAATGAATACCCATTCGTCGCCATCGTAGGTGGCCTGCGTGATAAACTGACCTTTTTCCCAACAGTTCTGCACCGACTCGTACAGTTCGTTGCTCGCACAGGTTATATACGACTGCTCGGTGTAGCCGGTATTCTGCGAGACGACAAACATCCAGTGGGTGCGGTTCGACGCCACATGGGTAATGCGGTAACCGGCCCCGTACTTCTCGGCCAGCCACTCCTTGGGCCACTCCTTGCCGTAGTAATACGACTGCCCCGTGTAGCCGCTGTTGCGGCACATGGCGATAAACCAGCCCCGATGGGTATGCGCCGCCGAGACGATGCAATAACCCTTGTCCCAATACTCCTTGATCTTGTCTTGTTGCAAAGGTTGTCCGCTGCCGCTGAACGACCACGACGTGCCCTGGTAAGGCAGGTTGCCCTGCATGAGCATCAGTACCATATCCTGTGCATGGAGCGGAAGCAAGGCGGCTATTCCGAAAGCCACCGCAACGAAAAGATGTTTTTTCGGCATATCTTTCTCGATTTGTTTCGGGTAAAGATAGTATATCTTCCACAAGAAAGCGAGGGGGAAAAGAATTTTTTTCTTTTCCCCCTCGCTTCTGTAACACGGTCGATATTCTATCGCACGATGCGGGTTCCACCCGACAAGATGGCGTCGGCACGGGTGATGACCACCTCCTTCACGCCCGCCGAAATGGCTTCGAAGGCATTTTCGAGCTTGGGTATCATACCTCCCTGCACCACACCGTCGACCACAAGGGCATCGAACATCGGTCGGTCGATAGAGGGTATCACGCTTTCGTCGTCGTTCTCGTCGCGCAACACGCCCTTTTTCTCAAAACAATATACGAGCGTTACATCGAAGTAGGGAGCCAGAGCCTTGGCAGCCTCACCGGCAATGGTGTCGGCGTTGGTATTGAGCAGCTGGCCGTGACCGTCGTGCGTGAGCGGCGCCAGCACGGGGACAACCCCGTCGGCAATGAGTCGTGCCAGTTTATCGCCGTGTGCGGCCTTGACGTCGCCCACAAATCCGTAATCGACCTCCTTGACGGGACGTTTTTCCGAACGGAGAATGTCCAGGTCGGCACCGGTCATGCCGAGGGCATCGACGCCGAGGGCTTGCAGACCGGCGACGATGTTCTTATTGACCAATCCGCCGTAGACCATGGTCACGACGCGCAACATATCGGCATCGGTGATGCGGCGCCCGCCGACCATGCGGCTGGGTATGCCCAACTGCTCGGCCACCTTGGTCGCCGAACGGCCACCGCCATGCACCAACAGTTTATGTCCTTCGATGGCGGTGAAGTCGTGCAACAGGCGTTGCAGGGTATCGGGCTCTTCGACGATTTTCCCGCCCACTTTGACAAGTATGAGTTTTTCCATGATGTTTCTTCCTGTTTTTTATTGGTCGCCAAACTCCATGAGGTAGGCTTTGATGAAGTCGTCGATGCCGCCGTCCATCACGCCCTGCACGTCGGAGGTTTGGTGGTTGGTGCGGTGGTCTTTGACCCGACGGTCGTCGAACACATAACTGCGTATCTGCGAGCCCCACTCGATTTTCTTTTTGCCGGCCTCGACCTTGGCCTGCTCGGCCATACGGTGCTGCAACTCTTTGTCATAGAGAATCGAGCGCAACTGGCGCATGGCATTCTCGCGGTTCTTGGGCTGGTCGCGGGTCTCGGTATTTTCGATGAGGATTTCCTCCTCTTCGCCGGTATAGGGGTCTTTGAAATGGTAACGCAGACGCACGCCCGACTCGACCTTGTTTACATTCTGCCCGCCGGCACCGCCCGAACGGAAGGTATCCCACGAAATGTCGGCAGGGTTGACGTTGATTTCGATGCTGTCATCGACCAGCGGCGTAACGAATACCGAAGCAAACGAAGTCATGCGCTTGCCCTGTGCATTGTAGGGAGAGACGCGCACCAGACGGTGCACCCCGTTTTCGCTTTTGAGATAGCCGTAGGCGTAGTCGCCCTCAATCTGTATGGTAACCGACTTGATGCCGGCCTCATCGCCTTCGAGAATGTTGGCGATGGCCGTCTTGTAGCCGTGTGCCTCGCACCAGCGCAGATACATGCGCATGAGCATCTCGGCCCAGTCCTGGCTCTCGGTGCCGCCGGCACCGGAGTTGATTTTGAGCACGGCTCCCAGCTTGTCTTCTTCCTTGCGCAACATATTGCGCAATTCGAGGTCCTCGATAAGGGTCAGGGTGCGTTGGTAAATGTCGTCGAGCTCGGCCTCGGTGACGACCTCCTCCTTGACAAAGTCAAAGGCGAGTTTCAACTCCTCGACCGATTTTTCGACCTCACGGTATTTATCAATCCAAAAACGGATATCTTTTACTTTTTTCATCTGCGCCTCGGCCTTCTTCCGGTCGTCCCAAAAATCGGGCACATGGGTGCGCAGTTCCTCTTCTTCGACTTGAATTATTTTCGAGTCGATGTCAAAGATACCTCCTCAACGCCAACTTGCGTTCTTCTGTCTCTTTAAGTTGTTCTGTGGTAATCATAAAAATATGTCTTGTGTTTTTACATTCGTCACAAAGATAACAAATCAGGCATACATGGCCTCAATCTCGGCATGAAAAATGCGATATATGGCGGCACGGCGCAGTTTGAGCGTGTCGGTAATCTCTCCATTTTCCTTGCTGAACGCCCGGGGCAGAAGGGTAAAACGCTTGATTTGCTCGAAGCGGGCAAAATTGGCCTGCAACACGGCAATGCGTTCTTGAATCAGTTTCTGTATGCTTTGGTTCTTCACCAGTTCTTCGAGGTTACGATATTGTATCTGCTTTTGGGCGGCATACTCCTTGATGGCCTCAAAGGCCGGTATGATGATGGCCGTGACATACTTGCGGCAGTCGCCGATGACGGCCACCTGCTCGATATAACGATCCTCGCCCAGTTTGGCTTCGATGGCCTGGGGGGCGATGTACTTGCCGTTGGAGGTTTTAAAGAGGTCTTTGATGCGTTCGGTGAGAACGATGGCTCCATTCGCATCAAGACGTCCGGCATCGCCGGTGCGGAACCAACCGTCGGCCGTAAAGGCTTGTGCCGTAGCCTCGGGTTTCTTATAATAGCCTTTCATGACCGTAGGACCCTTGACGAGAATCTCATTGTCGGCTCCGATTTTCACCTGCACGTCGGACAGCGTGGTACCCACCGAACCGATATGATAACCGGTCAATTCGAAACACGACACCGTCGCCGTCGTCTCCGACAGGCCGTAACCGTAAAGGATGTTTATTCCGCAACTGTGCAGGAACTCATTGATGGTATCGGAAAGCGGGGCTCCGGCCGTGGGGAAGATATTGCCGTTCTCGATGCCGACCGCCTTTCTGAGTTTCGAGAAAACCATGCGGTCATAAAACGCATATTGGCAGGCCAGCCACAGGGGAACGCGTCGGTTGCGACGCACATAGTCGAGGTTGCGACGGCGCCCTACGACAAAAGCGCGGTCGATGAGCCGGCGCTTGATGCCCCGCACTTCGGCCATCTTCTCCTGTATGCCGGTATAGACTTTCTCCCAGAAACGGGGCACGCTGCACATGATAGTGGGCCGCACTTCCTTGATGACAGTCTGTATCTCTTTGGGATTGAGATTGATGGCCACACGAATGCCGGACGTGAGACAGAAGTAGGTCCAAGCCCGTTCAAAAACGTGCGTGAGCGGCAGGAAACAGAGCGAGAGGTCGGCATCGCTGCACATGGTAAGACGGTCGAGGTGCATGCGCATGGCCTCGGAGAAATTGCGGTGGGTGAGCATGACACCCTTCGATTCGCCCGTGGTACCCGAGGTGTAGATGATGCTGGCCAGGTCGTCGAGCGAAAAGCCTTCGGCACGACACGCCAATTCGGTCTCGGCTCCGGGATAAGCCATCGAAAGGAAATCGGAGAAATAAATCGACGTGGAATCATCGGCGGCACGCTGCACGGCCGGGTCGAAGATGATAATCTGTTTCAGGGTGGGGCAGGTCGACATGGCTTTCCATGCGTTATCATACTGATATTGCTCTCCCACAAAGAGATAACGCACCTCGGCATCGCGCACGATATATTCAAGTTGTTCGAGCGAACCGGTGGGATACAGGGGCACGACGACCGCCCGATTGGCATAGGCGGCAAAATCGACCACCAAACCTTCGGGCTTGTTGGGGGTGTAAGTAGCTATATTTTCCTGCGTGAAAACCCCCATAGCCACCATGGCCCGCGCAGCTTGCCGCACACGGTCATGAAATGCGGTCCAAGAGATGGAATGCCACACGCCTTCGGGGGTTCTATATCTTAATGCTTCTCTATTGCCATATCGGCGGGCCTGACGGGCCACCGTATAGAATAATGGATATTCTCTCATTCCTTTTATTACAAAATCAGCCGCAAAGGTAAGACAAAAAAGTGTATCTGCACCTCATTTTCGCCATTTTTGACATATAGAGATAGCAAAACAACCCATTCAGAATATTCCAAAGGCCCTTTGCCAAGGGGAAAAAGGGGGTTCCATGAAGGAACTTGTTTTTTCGACACAAAAGGATTTTTCTTTGAAATTATGCTTATTTTTGTAGAAGATAGAGGGCAGCTCGGCATACCCAAACTCGAAAACTTCGTTTCCCCGTTTGTTTCCGCTCCCGCCTTTCGCTATTTTTACAGAAAACAGGAGGCAGCTCGGCATAACCAGACTCGAAAACTTCGTTTCCCCCGTTTGTTTCTGCTCTCGCCTTTCACTATTTTTGCAAAAAAAGAAAAGATTGACATGATTGACCCGAACGAACTTTTTTATCCGGCCGTCGACCTGTTGTGCAAACTGATTGCCACTCCCTCACCGAGTCGCGAAGAGAGTGCCACAGCCGACCTCATCGCCGAGTATCTGCAAGAATATGGTTTCACCCCGCAACGCGCCGCCAACAACGTGTGGGCCATTGCCCCCGGCTTTGTACCGGGACGCCCCACCCTCCTGCTCAATTCCCACCACGACACCGTGAAACCGGTCGACGGCTGGCATGGCGAAGCATTCACCCCCCGGGAAGACGGCGACCGCCTCTACGGATTGGGGAGCAACGATGCCGGCGCGTCCCTCGTGTCGCTCTTACAGGCGTTTATCGTGCTGGCCTCCCGAAAGGAGCCCTACAACCTCATTTTCCTGGCGTCGGCCGAAGAAGAGGTCTCGGGAGCCAACGGGGTGGCACTGGCCTTGAAAGAGTTACCTCCCATCACCTTCGGCGTTGTCGGCGAGCCGACCGGCATGCGCCCGGCCATCGGAGAGAAGGGCCTCATGGTCCTCGACTGCACCGTGATGGGCAAGTCGGGTCATGCCGCCCGCAACGAAGGCATCAACGCCATCTACGAAGCGATGCCCATCATCGACCAATTCCGCAAATTCGCCTTTCCCAAAGTCTCCCGCATGCTGGGGCCGGTAAAGCTCTCGGTCACACAGATAAAAGCCGGCACGCAACACAACGTCATTCCCGACCGCTGCGAGTTTGTCGTCGACGTGCGCACCAACGAACTTTACAGCAACGAAGAGGCGTTTGAATTGCTGCGCGATGCCATACCCTGCACGATTGTGCCGCGCTCGTTCCGCCTCAACTCCTCCCGCATCGACCGGGAACACCCCTTCATGCAACGTGCCGCCATGCTGCAACTCGAACCGTTTGGCTCCCCCACGCTCTCCGACCAAGCCCAAATGCCCTTCACCACGGTAAAGATTGGCCCGGGAGCCTCGGAGCGTTCCCACACGGCCGGAGAATATATCGACAAAGAAGAGATACGCCAAGCCATTGCCCTATACCTGCGATTGCTCGACGGACTCTCCCTCTGATCCCATTCAGGAAAAAACAAGCCGCGTCGCGACCCCAACGGGTTGCGACGCGGCTTGTTGTGATGGTAAAGCCCGGCTATGTCAGAATCGGAAAGAGATATAGAGACGGAGGTCTTTGAGTTTATATTTGGTCTTTTCGGTCGAAGAGAATATCTCCTTCATCGCATCTCCCACATTGGTCACATCTTCGACACCTTCAATGGCCAAGTCATCGGGATCGAGAGAAAGCACATTCATCTTGGTGTTGCCGAAGCGATATTCAATACCCAATGAAATGGCTTTATAAGAAACCGCAGCACCCGTAACAAACAGGGAGGCATATCCATAGCCCATATCCCAGCTATCACCGGTTTTGGTCATGCTCATGGCAAAAGTCGGGGCATAGCGGAAGTACCCATTGACGCACAATGCGCTCACGGGATTTACCGTCACAGACGGGCCCAAATGCATTCCGTAATCGATGCGGTGCATATCCGACTCGACCTCATAAAACGTTCTCATACCGCTCCACTCGTCGGTCGATTCCTCCCAACTTTCAATGTCATATCGGGCATATGTGATATCCATCCATGTAAAATCGAGACCTATTTTCAACATATTGGCAATGGGTTTCTTATGCAGGTAAAATGTTTTTCCCCATGTAAGGAACGCAGCCAATTCGCTTTCCTCTTTCGACTTATAATCGACGGCATCGAGTTTTTCCCAGGCATAACCGATGTTGAAATACTTGCGGCGCCCCTTGAATTCCTTGGGCTCCTTGGGTGTCTCGGCTTTTTCTTCAACGACAGGCTGACTTTCTACCGTTGCGACAACAGGCTGAGCTTTCAATGTATCGGCCGGAACGACGTCCTGTGCCCGGAGCATTCCCGCCGTGCAACAAGCAGCGACCAATGCTAAAATCAGTTTTTTCATAAGTGAATAAAATTTTTAGATGACAACATACAAAAAGATAATTGTCCCGACTCTTGAAAATCGGTTTCTCGACAAATGTAATGATTTTTTCGGATTTGTTGTTCATTATCGCCATTTTCTTTGCGACAAAGCCATGGCGGTCGTTCCAACCGAGAAACATCCGGCAATTAACCCAGCCGCAAATGGAGGAACCGGCTTGCCCAGCAACGCCACAACCGGGAGGAGCGACGGCGTTTCCAGCGCAGAACCTTACGAGGCGTATCGGTGGCCCGGCGCAAACGGTTATAGGCGCCTCCATAATCGCCTTGCGGGACAGGATAGAGCGAGAGTTTTGAAAGGGTGTCGAGCGCCGCGCTTATCTGCTCCTCATCATAGGGCTTGCTGATAAGAATGCGTATCGTATCGACCGCAAGGTCACTAAGTTTACGGTCGAGGCCCTCTTCGAGCTGCGGGTCGCAGATGGCCTCGCGCATACGTTTCAAGCCGGTAATCACCATCAAACGGTCGTGCATGAGACGTGACTGATGGGCCGGATCGGGTATATTGCTCAATCCCGACTTGTTCTCGGCATAATAATAGTAAAGTTGCACGGGCAAGAATGTCACCTGCTCGGCTCTACCAAAAACCCGGGTCACGAAATCCTCGTCTTCGAGAACGCATTTTTCGAGAAACCGCACATTGAGCTTCAAAAGGAATGAACGATTGAAAAGATAACTCCACAGCACGCCGCAGAGCGGATAACGCGCCATGTAATCGGGACCCGAAATGTCGCGGCAGTAAGGCAAGACAAAGTTCTGAAAGGGTGTCTCCTGCCCGGCGGCATCGACCTTGACGCAATCGAAACCGATAATCTGGTGACTATACAACGGTATGAGGTTGTTGAGCAACTGGGCCAAAGAGGCCGAATGCACCAAATCGTCGACATCGACAAACATGATGTAACGGCCCTTGGCGTAGTTCAGTCCCAAGTTACGGGCCCCTCCGGGGCCGGCCTTGCGCCGATGGTAGACACGCATATTCTCGACCTTCGATGCCCACTCTTGGAGTTTTTCGAGCGAAGCATCGGTCGAGTTGTCATCGACGGCGATGATTTCGTATTTGTCGGCCGACACCCCCGAGGCCACAATGGCTTCGAGGCAACGGTCGATATAGGGCAATCCGTTATATACGGGTATGATGATACTGACTTCGAGCATGGGACAATCTTTAAAAAGGCGAAGATAGAGATTTTTTCGGTACTCCCCGAAAAATTCGGGCATCTTCTTTCCTCGTAAGATATGGTGCAGGGGTCAATGGCAACGCAAGAAGAGTTCCACGACACGGGAGGTGCCCCTTATTCCCCGACATGCCAACCGGTAACCTGCTGCAAAAAGAAGGCTGAGCCGGGGCGAAGCGAGATGTTGCATCGTCTCGGCAAAAAGCTGTGCGCCCCGCGGACTGCCTTCGCGTGTGCAAAGGGCGGCCAAAACCGTTTTTTTATAGACAAGGCAGTTCAACAGTCGGTTTTTGTCACGCCGGTTCGAGGCGTTCACGGTCTGCTCGGCGACATCGACGCTCGCCAGCAGGGCATCGACCTTGTCGGAGAAGCTGTTTCCCGTAATCGAATCGCCATGCGCATGCACAAGGACCAGCGGATTGGCTGCCCCGGCCTTCACCAGGCGGGAAGTATGCAACAAAAGACGAATGCCCAGTTCCCAATCGTTCCAGCACGAGAGTCGCACGTCCCAGCCGCCGACAGATTCGAGCAGCCGCCGACGCACGACATAGCGTTGTGTCGAGAGGTAGGTGTGGAAGATGTGTCCACACAGAAAATGCGCATTGATTTTTCGAGGCGAACGTTTTATGCGGGCAACGCCGCGCTCGTCGACGATTTCCACATCGGTGTAAACCAGGTCGGCTTCGGGATTTCCGGTGATGGTCGCCACATAATTCGCGACCAACTGCGGAGCCATCTCATCGTCGGAATCGAAAAACATCACCCACTCCGACATGACCTGCCTCAACCCCGCATTGCGGGCCGCCGGTGCTCCCGGGGTCGGTTCCCGGCACACCGTCACCCTGAAATCGGGAGCCGACTGCCGCATCTCGAAATCCCGCAACACGGCAGGAGTGGCATCGGTCGAGCCATTATCGACCAATACCACATGCAACGGGCGGTAGGTCTGCGCCACCACCGAAGCCAGTGTCCGCGGCAGGAGCCGTTCTCGGTTATATACCGGTATGACAATCGTTATTTCCATCATAATCGTAAACGCATTTCCTTCCCGGTTATTTTTCGGAGGAAAGATTATTTGTCGCTTGCAGCGTTCCTTTTCGAGCGGAAGATACGCATATATTCCGATTGAAAAAACTATATTTGCCAGGAATTAACCTTCGGCGATGAAACTCGAACTCCTCATATGCACCTTGGACGAACGGATTGCCCGCGTGCCCGACATCTTATTGCCCGCACGTCCCGACATTTCATATCTCGTCTCGATGCAATATACCGACCCGAAGTTTCTCGGCCATGTTCCCGACGTGCTGCGACAGCGACCCGACGTGAGAGTGATTTTTCTCGAAGGGAAAGGTCTGAGCCGCAACCGCAACCACTGCCTCGATGCCGCTACGGGCGACTTGGCGCTGATTGTCGACGACGACTGCCGGTACAGGGAGGAATATTTCGACCGCATCATCGCCACGTTCGAAGCCTATCCGCAAACCGACGTTGCCCTGTTCAGAATCAACACGCAGGGAGGTTCCCCCGTAAAAAGGTATGCCGACACCATCTGCCCGTATGGGGAAAGGCCAAAGGGTTTCTATCCCAACTCCATCGAAATAGTATTCCGACCCGAGCGTACCCGGCATATCCGATTCAACGAGCACTTCGGCCTCGGGAGTGATTTCCTCCGTTGCGGGGAAGAAGAGGTGTGGGTGCACGATGCGGTGAAAGCCGGCCTTTCGGTATGGCTTTTCCCCTACGACATCGTCGACTATCCCTACGAAAGCACCGGTCGTCGCACCTATACCGACAAGGGGGTGATGCGAGCCAAGGGAGCGGTCAATTACCACATCTACGGGGCCAGCGCCTGGCTGCGCATGCTCAAATTCGCCCTCGCGGGGGCTTGTCACCGCAAAGCCGGCTTCTTTACCCTCCTGTTCCAAAGTTGGAGCGGAATTGTCTATTACCTCAAACACTGTCGCGAAAGATGAAGATTCTCCTGCTGGGCGAAGCCAGCAACCTGCACTGGACCTTGGCCGAAGGGCTGCGCGCCCTGGGTCACGACGTCACCGTCGCTTCCAACGGCAGCCGCTGGATGGGCAATCGGCGCGACATCGACCTGCGACGCACCGGCTACGGGATTACCGGGTCGCTGCGCTACCTCTTCGACGTTTTGCGCTACCTGCCCCGCTTTCGCGGATACGATGTCGTGCAACTCAACAACCCGGTGTTTCTGCAACTGCGCCCCGAGAAGAACCGCCGGGCATTTGACTTCCTGCTCCGCCACAACCACAAGGTGTTTCTCGACGCCCTCGGCACCGACTATTTCTATGTGAAAGCCTGCCAAGAGGGGCGTTTCCGATATTCCGACTTTTATGTCGGCGACCATCTGCGCGACTACCCGGGCTGCCGGGAAACCATAGCGGCGTGGAACAGCGACCCGTTGAAAAGCCTCAACCGTTACATGGCCGACCGCTGCAACGGCATCGCCGCCTGTCTCTATGAATACTACGTCAGCTACGAAACCGATTATCGGGAAAAACTGGCCTACCTGCCCATTCCCATACACCTGCCCGCCACGGAATCGACCGATGCCCGATGGGAAGATGGCGGAAAGGTGCGTTTTTTCATCGGCATACAGCAAGACCGCAGCCCGCTGAAAGGCACCGACGTCTTCGACCGGATATTGCGCGAAATCGAACAGAAGTATCCCGATGCCTGCGAAGTGCGGCGGGTGGTGTCGGTTCCCCTGCCCGAGTACCTGCAACTCATGCGCTCGTCGCATGTCCTCATCGACCAACTCTACTCCTACACCCCGGCCACCAATGCCTTGCAGGCCATGGCGCAAGGGCTTTGTGTCGTGAGCGGTGCCGAACCCGAATACTACGACTTCATCGGCGAAAAACGGCTCCGCCCCATCTACAACGCCCTTCCCGATGAGCAACAGGTGTATCGACTTTTCGAGCAGATCATCACCGAGCATGACACCCTGCCACAACGGTGCGCCGAGAGCCGCGCCTTTGTCGAACGGCACCACGACCACATCGACGTGGCCCGCCGGTATGTCGACTTCTGGGAAAGAATGTAGTTCCCTACGCCATCGAAAGGAGAAAAGGGACAATCCGCTGCGGACTTACACCGCCAGACGGCGTTTCAACCGCCACAAGGCCAGAGACGTGGCGACAACAGCACAGACGACCGACAAGGAGAGGGAGAAGGTCGTCCCGATGCGGTAACCGGCCGAGACCGCCGAACAGCCGAGCACGCCCCAAAAGGCGACACCCCACCACGAGCGTCCCAACCGTATGCCATAGTGCCGACGGCACACGACCCACATCATCACGCCATAAATAAAAAAATTGAGCAAATAGGCAACGCCGGCTCCTTCGAGTCCCCACAGAGAGTAACAGCCGAGATTGAGGAGAAGCCCCGAGAAATCGGAAACCAGTTCGGTAACGAGATAGAGTTTCCCGTCGCCCTTGGCCAGCAGCACAAATCCCATGGCCCAGGAAATCGATTTGAACAAGACGCCCACCATGGCCCAAGAGAAAAAAGTCTCCATGCAAAGGAACTCGGCCGTGTAGAGCAACCGCACCACCCACTCCTGGAAGACAAGAAAGAGCGAAACGATAGGCACCAACAACAGAAGCGCCACTTCGATTTGCCGGGAAATCTGACGACCCAGTGTCGCATGGTCGTCGCTCACGGCCGCCAAGCGGGGATAATATTCGGTGGCCATCGCTGCCAAGACCAGCCCCACATAGCGCGTCACGATTGCATATCCCGCCTGGTAATACCCCAAATCGGCCGCTCCGGCCGTGCGCTGTATGAAACCGACAAACAGGTAATTGAACAACGTCGTGAGGAAACCGCTCACCGTCATATACACCCCCAACACAACCATGACACGCCCCTCCTTGCAAGTCTCGCGCCAAGAGATTTCGACTTTCCGGACGACGGTTTTGCGACTGTATATCCACACAAAGAAGAAAGTCACTCCCGACGACAGGACAAGCGAGGGCACAATCCCCTCGAATCGGAAGAAATAATAGAGCGGCAATGACACCAGCAAAGCCACGAGGTTGCCCATGACCCCGGCCTTGGAAAGCTGCCGCAGGCGCTGCGTGCCCTGCAATATGGCTTGGTCGCCGGCCGTCAGAGCGCTGAACAGGAGCGCACAGGAGAGCCACATATACCCCCAAATATGAGCCTCATCGCCAAAGGTGAAGCGGCTCAACAGCGGAGCCGTGGAGAGCATGACCACCGCCCCCAACAGGCCGGCCAGCCAACTCCAACGCCGCAACACCTTCGCCATGCGGGCCAAGGCGGCTTCGTCCCGGGTACGGGCTTGCGAGATGTTGCGCACGGCACTCTGCCGCAATCCCAGTCCCGTAAGGGCCGACAACATCTCGATAGTGGCATTGTAAAGACCGATGACCCCCACCCCGGCCGGACCCAGCCACAGGGCGATGCACTTATTGCGCACGATGGAACAGAGTATCGAAAGCACCTGCACGCCGCCCAGGAGACCGGTCGTCTTCACAATGCGACGATACATCGATGTCGATTCGCTCTGTTGCATCAGGCCATGCCGTTAGAAGGTGAGAAGATAGGTTTCATACACGACGCCACGGCCGCCAAACCCCTCTTTCTGGGCGATGAGACCTTCGTTGAGGAAATGGCCGTCGTCGCCATTGGAGGTTCCGAAATCGAAATAGCGGCGTGAGGCATACCGGTCGCGAAGGAGATAATCGAAAAGGAGGTCGAGCACGGCACACTCCTTGCCCCGCTCAGAGGCCGATATATATTGCACCCGCACGCAATCGCCACATTCATACACCACGGTACCGCCCTCGACCCGACCGTCGAGCGTAGCGGTAAAGAGACGGATATTCCCGGGGAAGAGAGCATGCAAACGGGTTATCTCGTCGAGCGTATGCACGGGATGTGCACCAAAACGGTGCGAGAGATTTTCTTTGAGGACTTCCCAAAAATCGGCCCACGCCTCACTCTCTCCCACCGAAACGCCGGCCGACAGGGCTTTGCGCACCCCCCGGCGACGCAACTCGGCAAAGCGGAGGGGTTCCGACAAATCGACCACCGAAGCGATGTTACAGGCGACCCGCGAAGCCCGTCGCAAGAAAAGGGCATAACGGTCTTCCTCGGCCGGATAGCGATGCAGATGGTGGGGCACACACTTGTAGAGCAAGCGGGTCATGCCCTCGGCCGGCAGCCGTTCGGCCATCAGGTCGAAGATGGAGATGACCCGCTCGGCCGTAGCTCCGGGTAAAAGGACGAGGCCGCCATAAGTGAGCCCCCGGTGCGAACAGAGCATGTCGTCTTGCCGATGCGCCGGGAGAAGGGCAATCGGTTTCCCTTTAAAAAAAAACAAGTACGAATAATCGGGAAAACGGTCGGCATGGTATTCGAGATAATCGCGCCGGAAAAGAAACGTCCCGTTGCGGGCCATCTCTACCGCCGCGTCCCACTCGGCCTTCCTGTCGGGCGTGTAACGGGTCATCGTGATGGGGTTCATTTTTTCAGCCACAGTTCGGGGTCTAATTTGGTTGTCTCTTTTCTTATCTGGAAGTGAAGCACCGTGCGGTTGTCCTCCTCGGGGTCGGAGTAAATGATTCCGAGTTCCTGACCGGTTTTCACGCGGTCGCCGGTTTTCACATATATGGTACTGAGGTTGGAATAAATCGTCAAGTATTCACCGTGGCGAACAATGATGGAGGTGTTATAGCCCGGCATGACAAAGATGCTCGTGACCACGCCATCGAAAACCGAGCGGGCTTTTGTGCCGGGCTGGGTCTGCATGTCGATGCCCTGATTGTTGATTTTCACATACTTCAAATCGGGGTGCTGCTGTGTGCCGAAATGGGCGATGATGCGGTAACGTCCCGACAGCGGAGTCGGCAGCTTGCCCCGATTCTGTGCAAAGTTGCGGGAGAGCTGCTCCTCGTCTTTCGACATCTGATAACCGGCCTGCGTCGAAGGTTTCGTTGCCGAATTTTTCTTTTTGGCCGCTGCGGCTTCGGCCGCCTTACGCGCCTCCTCTTCGATGACCTCCTGTATGCGGCGACCCAAGGCATCGGCCTGTTGCTGCTGTTTTTTGAGTTCCTGCTTCAACGTCCGCTCTTTCTTCCTGAGGCCGGCAACCAGGGTACGCTGCTCCCGTTGCTGACGAATGAGCTGTTGCGAAGCGGCCGTGCGCAACGCCAGCACCTCGCCTTGTGCCTTGCGCACCCGCAGCAACTCGGTGCGCCGCTGGTTGAGGTCATCGCGCTGCTTCACGATTTCCTTGGCTTCCTGCTTCCGCCAGGAGGAAAACTCTTGCAGATAGCGGAAACGGCGGTAGGCTTGGTCGAGCGATGAGGCCGAAAGGATAAACATCAACGCATCATAGCGGTTGTCGCGCCGCACGGTCATGGAACGCACGGCCTTGGCATAGCTCTCTTTCTTGGCCGCAAGCGAACGTTCAAGGTCGGCAATCTCGGCCGTCAGTTGCTTTTCCTGCTCCATGGTACGCGCCATCTCGGCATTGAGCACCTTGATGCTGTCGTTGATGTGCGCAATCTCGGTAGAGATAGCTTCGAGGCGGTGCAGGGCTTGAAGCTGGGTTTTCTGGGTCTTGTTTATCTGCTGATTGGTATTCTTGATATTTTGCAAGGCCGTTGTCTGCTGTTTTTTCAGGGACTGCACCTTCTTCGAGTTCTGCGCCGGGACAAGCCCCGCACAGAAAAAGGCCACCAAGAGCAGCAGCAGACGACTCGTCATCGCGATATTGTTTCTATCCATGTTTGCAAATCGGTTCTTTGGTATGATGACGGCACATGGGCCGATATGTTTTGGGGGGCATTCCAGCCATACTCCATATTCTCCAAGGTGAACGACACCTCACCCTCGAATACGGCCGAAAGCACCAGGGTCATTTCCCGGGGGGAGATGCGGTCCTGCGCGACACCATAGCCGGCATAACGTCCCGAAAGGGACGATGCGGCATGAGGCTTGCGCCACTGGAACGTGGTGAGGCAGGCACGGTTGTCGATGGTGAAGCGGTTGTCGCAAGCCGTCCCTGCCGCCTGAGCCGTGTAAGCATATCCGCCGGTACCGTCGGCGACGGTTTCAAAAAGCGAGAGGTCACCGGGCGTCATCGCACCGCCCGGCCATGCCGGACGAGCCAGGAAAAGCGACTGCACCGTCTCGAAAGAGAGGTCGAGAGGCGACCGTCGCGTCCACTCCCCAACCGCAACGACGGCATATTGCTTGTGATACCGGTCGATGAGATGTATCGTGTCGGGGGTGAGCACGAGGCGGGCTATTTCGACGCCCATGAGCGGCAGTATCGAGACCTGTATTGCACGGTCGCGCCGCCACCGTATTTGCACCCGGCTACGGGCGGCATTCCCATCGAACGAAATCAAGGCCGACGCCTTCATCTGGGCCGAAGTGTCGCCATCGCTGCGGGTGAGCAGTTCGTCGAGCAACAAGCCGGGCGACAGCTCCCTGGTCGGGGGAAGCATCTCTCCCGCCGATACGGCACGACGGCTACGGCACCCCGAGAGAGCCACCAGCGCCAGCAGCGATATGAGCAACACCCATCTATTCATGCTCGACATATTTTTTCCGGGCGATTTTCTGTCGCAATGTTTCGGAGTCGCCTCCGGCCTCGACGGCTTTTTGCCACCACTCCACCGCTTCGGCCTCATTTCCCATCACAGCCAGCACATCGCCATAATGCTCATACATCTCGGCACTGGCCTCGGAGGCAATATCGATGGCTTTTTTGAGATAAAGCCGCGCCAGCGAGTAACGTCCCAGCTTGAAATAGACCCAGGCATAAGTGTCGAGGTAGGTGGCATTGTCGGGGTTGGCCTTGATGACTTCGCCACTCATGCGCTCGGCCTTGTCGAGGTCGCGTCCCAACAACGCGAGGTAATAGCTGTAATTATTGAGCGTGGCATAGTTCTTGGGATTGTTTTCGAGCGCCCTGTCATAGTAGGCAAACGCCTCGTCGGCTTTTTCCTGTCGGAAAGCAATATCGCCGAAAAGGGTATAAAACTCAGAACGCATCAACGGGTCGGACCCGATTTCGGGGACGTTCAAGCCCTGATGCAACGTAGCCGCGGCTTCATCATAACGTTCGGCCACCAACTGGGAAGACGCGACAATGAGATAATAGCGTCCCACTTCGGGCGAAGCCTGTATGGCGCGACGGGCCGCCTCGATGAGGGCCTCGTTGTCGTTTTTCTCGACCAGTATCGAGAAAAGCCGCTGCCACAAATCCTCGTCGGGTGCAATATCGATGGCCACTTCGAGTTGTTCCTGGGCACGGTCATAATCACCGGCATGAATCAATATCTCGCTATACAGTTTGCGCAAATCGGCATCACGGGGATAAAGCTCGCACAAACGGGTCATGATCGAGTCGAGGCGGGATTTTTCGTCGGAAAGAATCTGCACGACATAAGGCAGCACCGACAGACGGGCATCGGCCGGAAGGTCGCTATGGAAAAGCACCGTATCGGCTTGTCCCAAATAGGCGTTCCAATCGTTCTGCGTGCGATAATAATTGAGCAGGGAGAGATGCAGGGTTTCGTTTTCGGGGTCGATGGCCCGGGCCTGCATGTAGGTGCGATAAGCGTCGTCATAGCGTTCGCCGTCGAGATAGAGGTCACCCAGCAGCAAGACATAAGAGACGTTACGGGGATTCTCGGCGATGAGACGTTCCATCTCCTTGTAACTCTGCTCGCGGGCTTGCATGAGATGATAGATGCGGGCTTTTTGCAAAATGGTGCTTTCACTGGCACCGAACTGCTCTTCAAAGCGGTTATAGGCGTCGAGGGCTTTCCCGGGCTCGCCTTGGAGCAGGCACACCTCGGCCCGCCGCATGAGAATGTCAAAATCGGAAGGGCGCAGCGCCAAATACATTCCATACAACGAATCGGCCCGGGAATAGTCGCGAATCTGCCGCGCGCACTCGGCCGCGGAAAGGATATACCAACGGTTCCCGGGGGCATAATCGACCGCTTTGAGCAGGCAGCGGTAGCCGGTGACGGCATCGCGCAGGGTGAAATAGTATCCGGCCACTTCGGAATAGGCGGCCGCCAAGGTCGAGTCGAGGGCTATGGCATGACGCAACAAATCGAATGCCTCGGCATGATGTCCCGACCCTTTGTGACGCATCGCCTCGAAATAGGCATACTGCGCCTTGGCCTTGTCGCCGGTCTCAGCGCCGGCCACACCCGCCGCGGCCTGCAACCCCGCAGGGACAAGGAGGGAGAGCCAAAGAACGAACTGCGTGATATGGTGTTTCATAAACATCGAGATGTAGTTTCGCCCTGGTTACACGCCCGTGTGTCCGAAACCGCCGGCACCACGTTCACTGTCGGCCAGCGTGTCGGTCTCGTTCCACACGACCCGACTGTGAGGCGCCACCACCATCTGGCAGATGCGCTCGCCATCGGCAATCGTAAAGTCCTGGTCGGAAAGGTTGATGAGTATCACCCCTATCTCCCCGCGATAATCGGCATCGATGGTACCGGGGGTATTCAGCAAGGTGATGCCCTTTTTCAGGGCCAGGCCGCTGCGGGGACGCATCTGCGCCTCATATCCGACCGGCAACTCGATATAGAGCCCGGTGGGCACAAGCACGCGTTGCAGGGGTTTGAGCACGATGGGTGCGTCGAGATTGGCACGAATGTCCATGCCGGCCGATTGCGGGGTTTCGTATGCAGGAAGAGGGTGTTTGGACCGATTGATGATTTTCACGATTGTCTCCATATTGCAAGGCTGTGATTTTATCGAAAATATTATCGGCGAAAATAACGAAATCTCACGAAAGTCGCCGCCTATTTTTTCATTTTTTACCGATAGAAAGCAACTTTCCCGCAAAATTAGGGCAATACGGCAACTTTTCGTATCTTTGCTCTTCATTCTCAAAGAGGAGAAATTTTATGGAAGAAAGAATCATGAGTTGGGAACGGCTGCTGTCGTCGAAACGATTCGGACTCGAACGTTACCACGACGCCCACCAGCACACACGCACCGATTTCCAGCGCGATTACGACCGGCTGGTCTTCTCATCGCCATTCCGCCGGTTGCAAAACAAGACGCAGGTGTTTCCGCTCCCGGGCAGCATATTCGTGCACAACCGTCTCACCCACAGCCTCGAAGTGTCGTGCGTGGGACGTTCGTTGGGCAACAACATCTCGGCCGCCCTGGCCGAGAAATACCGCGACGAAGCCTGGGTCGACAAGTTCCACGGCATCGGCGCCATCGTGGCCGCGGCCTGCCTGGCTCACGACTTGGGCAACCCACCGTTCGGCCACTCGGGCGAGAAAGCCATCGCCACCTACTTTTCCGAAGGCAACGGCCTGCAACTCAAAGAGCGGCTCGCGTTCAACGACGACCAGTGGAAAGACCTCACCCATTTCGAGGGAAACGCCAACGCCTTCCGACTGCTCACCCACCAGTTCAAAGGGCGCCGCGAAGGCGGGTTTGTCATGACCTACTCGACGCTGGCCTCCATCGTGAAATACCCCTATGAGTCGACGTTGGCCGGAGAAAAAGGAAAGTTGGGCTTTTTCACGTCGGAACGCAACGACTTTATCCGCATTGCCGACGAACTGGGCATGTTACGCATACCCGACAACGGAGTGCGCTACTGCCGCCACCCGCTGGTGTACCTGGTCGAGGCGGCCGACGACATCTGCTATCAAATCATGGACATCGAAGATGCCCACAAGTTGAAGATTCTCACGACCGATGTCGTGGAACAGCTCTTTCTCGACTTCTTCACCGGTGAACGCCGCCAGAGAATCGAAGAGACCCTGCACATCGTCTCCGACCTCAACGAACAGATCGCCTACCTGCGCTCGTGCGTCATCGGCAAGCTGGTCGACGAATGCTCGCGCGTTTTTGTCGAACTCGACGACGAGTTGCTGCGCGGAGAGCTCAAAGGCTGCCTCATCGAGCAGATAAGCGACACGCCCCGCAACGCCTACAAGGCTTGCTCTGACGTGGCCTACCGCTACATCTACAAAGCCTCCGACGTTCTCGACATCGAACTGGCCGGTAACCGCATCATCACCGTCCTGCTCGACAAGCTCATCGATGCCGTGCTCAACCCCGAAAAAGCCTATTCACAACTGCTGCTCAACAAAGTGCCCGGCCAGTATGAGATGCAGAGCGACGACACCTTCACCCGCATACAGGCTGTCATCGACTACATCTCGGGCATGACCGACGTCTATGCCCTCGACCTCTATCGCAAAATCAACGGCATGAGCCTGCCAGCCTTATAATCACTCATCGTGCTATGAACATACGAATCAGACTTTTCCTTTTCCTGATATTATTCACCTGCGGAATGGCGCCGGCCGCCGAATACCGGGTTGAAACCGTTCCCAACGTGCAAATAAGCGACGCCCGGCGGTTCGTCTCCAACCCCGACGGCATACTCGGGCCACAGGCCGAAAGCCTCATCAACACCCGTCTCGACTCGCTCCGCCGCCGCACCACGGCCGAGACGGCAGTCGTCGTAGTCGAATCGATTGGCGACCAAGACCTCGAATCGTTCTCCAACGAACTGTTCAGCCGCTGGGGCATCGGACAGAAAGAAAACGACAACGGCCTGCTGGTGCTCTTCGTCCTCGACCAACGCAAGATACGCTTCGAAGTGGGCTACGGCCTCGAAGGCATCTTGCCCGATGCCTTGTGCAAGCGCATACAAACGCAGGAGATGCTGCCGGCATTCCGCCAAGGAGACTACGACCTGGGTATGGTGCAGGGTATAACCCGCATCTGCGACATCATCGAAGCCCCCGACCACCAAGACGAGGTATATGCCGCCACAACTCGCGAAGAGGGCGACTGGTTTGTCCTCATCGAGATGTACCTCGGGCTGTCGCTGCTCTTCTCGGTCGTCATACTGCTCATGCTGCGCACGCCATTGCAGGAGAAAAAACCGCCTGTACGCTATCGGGCACTCGAAAACCAACTCCCCACACTAAAAATCATGGCGGTGATTTTCCCGCTCTTCAACCTGTTCACCTACCTGTTTATCCGACGAAGCATGCACCGATTGCGCAACGCCGAACGTAAATGCGAGAACTGCGGGCACCCCATGCACAAGCTCAACGAAGAGGAAGACAACCAGTTCCTCACCGCGAAGGAGAATGCCGAGGAAATCGTCCGCTCGGTCGACTACGACGTGTGGCTGTGCAACCACTGCGGTGCCACCGAGGTCTATGCCTTCCCCAACAAAGAGTCGCACTATGCCGAGTGCCCACGCTGCCACGCTCACACCTACGCCCTCGAAAGCGACCGCATCATCACACCGGCCACCCCCTTCCAAAGCGGGCTCGGAGAGAAACGCTATCGTTGCCGGCACTGCCACTTCGAAAATGTCGTTCCCTACACGCTCCCCATCATCATCACCCCCATCATCGGCGGAGGCGGCCGCGGTGGAGGATTCGGCGGCGGCCATTTCGGCGGAGGATTTGGTGGAGGCCTCTCCGGCGGAGGCGGTTCGACATCGAGCTGGTAAACCTTTAAAATTCCAAATCATTACTTTGAAAATTCTTTCCCGAAAGATTTAAAACAAAAACTTGGGAAGAAAGAAAATATTATCATAACTTCGTCCTCTCCAAAAAAAAAGATTTTTTCATCACACAACCATGACATCACATACAACCTCAGTAGGCGAAAAAATACGCCACTTCCGGGAAGAAGAAAAAATGTCCCAAGAAGAGCTGGCCCGCCAAGCGGGCATCAGCCAAGAACAACTGGCCCAAATCGAAGAAAACACCGACCTGCCGGCACTGTCGATTCTGTTGAAAATCGCGCGGGCATTAGGCACCCGGCTGGGTACGTTCCTCGACGACCAAGACGATTTGGGACCGGCCGTGTCGAACATCAACAGTGCCGACGTGAGTTTCTCGACCAACTCGACCCGCACCCCTTCGCACATGCACTACCACTCCTTGGCCCACAACAAGGCCAACCGGCACATGGAACCTTTCTCCATCGAAATATCCCCCATCGAGAAAGACGAGCATGAACTCTCGTCACACGAAGGCGAAGAGTTCATCATCGTGACCGAAGGCTGCGTCGAAATCACCTACGGCAACAAAAACTACGTCCTCAACGCCGGTGAAAGCATCTACTACGACTCCATCGTCCCGCACCACGTCCACGCACACGGCGGTCGTCCCGCCAAAATACTGGCCGTGGTATATGTACCGGCATAACCCCCAAAATCACCCTCATCATGCAATTGTTTGAAAAGACTTTGGGCGAATGGCTCGAATACTGGGCCGAAAGAACTCCCGACAAAGAATTTATCGTCTATTCCGACCGGAACCTGCGATTTACCTACCGGCAATTCAACAAGCGGGTCAATGAACTGGCCAAAGGACTGCTCTCCATCGGCGTGACCACCGGGTCGCATGTCGGCATCTGGGCCACCAACGTACCCGACTGGCTCACCTTCCTCTTTGCCTCGGCCAAGATAGGCGCCGTACTGGTCACGGTCAACACCAATTACAAGCAACACGAGTTGGAGTACCTCACCGACAATGCCGACCTGCACACGCTCTGCATTTCAAGCGGCACGTTCGACAGCGACTACATCGACATGACCTACACCATGCTGCCCGAGTTGCGCACCTCGCAACGCGGCAACCTGCGCAGCGAACGGTTCCCCTGTATCAAGAACGTCATCTACATCGGACAGGAAAAGCACCGCGGCATGTACAACACCGCCGAACTGCTCCTGCTGGGCCAGACCCAAAGCGACGAACGACTCGAAGCCTGCCGCAGCCGGTTCAACTGTTACGACGTGGTAAACATGCAATACACCTCGGGCACGACCGGGTTTCCCAAGGGCGTGATGCTCACCCACCACAACATCACCAACAACGGATACTGCATCGGCCAGTGCATGAAATTTACCGAAAACGACCGCGTGTGCCTGCCCGTGCCGCTCTTCCACTGCTTCGGCATCGTGTTGGGTATCATGGCCATCATTACCAACGGTGCCTGCGCGGTGATGCTCGAACGCTTCGACCCGCTCGTGGTCCTCGCCTCGGTACATAAGGAACGCTGCACGGCTCTCTACGGCGTGCCCACCATGTTCATCGCCGAGTTGAACCACCCGATGTTCAGCATGTTCGACCTCTCATCGCTGCGCACCGGCATCATGGCCGGCTCCCTCTGCCCCGAATGGCTCATGCGCGAAGTGATGGACAAGATGTACATGACCGAAATCACCAGCGTCTACGGCCTTACCGAGACCTCACCCGGCATGACACAGAGCAAGGTCGACGACCCGCTCGAAGTGCGCGCCACCACCGTCGGCAGCCCGTTACCCGAAATCGACGTGAAGGTGATCGACCCCGAAACCCTCGAAGAGTGCCCCGTTGGCGTGCAGGGCGAAATGTGCTGCAAAGGCTACAACATCATGAAAGGCTACTACAAAATGCCCGAAGCCACCGCCGAAATCATCGACAAGAACGGATACCTGCACTCGGGCGACCTCGGCATAAAGACCCCCGAAGGCAACTTCAAAATCACCGGTCGCATCAAAGACATGATAATCCGCGGCGGCGAAAACATCTACCCGCGCGAAATCGAAGAGTTCCTCTACCAGATGTCCCAAATCAAAGACGTGCAGGTTGCCGCCGTTCCCTCCCGCAAATATGGCGAAGAGGTGGGAGCCTTCATCATTCTCAAAGAGGGTGAAACGCTCGAAGAGGCCGACGTGAAAGATTTCTGTAAAGGGAAAATCTCCCGCCACAAGATTCCGAAATATGTATTCTTCATCAAGGAATTCCCGTTGACCGGCAGCGGAAAGATACAGAAATACAAGCTCAAAGACCTGGGTCTCGAACTGCTCCGCCAGCAAGGCATCACCCCGGTATAACAAGCAACCATTCTCCACACCCAAACGATGCGCGAGGCAATAACCTTCGGGGGTTATTGCCTCGCGTGAGACGCACATCGTCACGCCCCCAATTCCAAATACGGCACAACGACGGCTGGAAGACCGTCGTCGTCAACACCAAAATGGCACGCGGCGCCATGGCGCGCCATCTGCTGAAAGAGCGCATCGAGACGCCCGACACGCTTGAAGCCTTCGAGTGGGAAGGGTTCCGGTTCAACCCGCAACGCTCCGACAACCACAACCACATCTACATCTACATCTACACTCACGAATAACCCGACATGACAGAAAAAGAAAAAATGCTGGCCGGTGAAGTCTATTCACCCTTCGACCCCGAACTCACCGCCCTGCACCAAAATGCCCTGCGCATCGCCGAGCGATATAACCGGGAATCGTTTGCCGACTGCCTCACCCGCAACGACACCTTGCGGCAACTTCTCCCCAATACGCACCCTTCGCTCATCGTGCAACCGCCGTTCCTGTGTGACTTCGGCTTCCTCATCGAAGGGGGTGAAAACGGATTCATCAACTACAACTGCACCATACTCGACACTGCCCGGGTAAAGCTCGGCCGCAACATTCTCATCGGCCCCAACGTGCAGATATACTGTCCCATGCACCCGCTCGACTATCGCGAACGGGCCACGGGTGTCGAGCACGGCGAGCCGGTCACCATCGGCGACGACTGCTGGATAGGGGGCGGAACGGTGATATGCCCCGGCGTCACCATCGGCAACCGCTGCATCATCGGCGCCGGAAGCGTCGTCGTGAAAGACATTCCCGACGACTCGGTCGCCGTGGGCAATCCCGCCCGCGTGGTTCGCCGCACTCCGGTCGACGACAAAACGGCCTGACCGCAACGATATTCCGAAATATCTTCGTATCTTTGTATGGAAGAGCCGGCAGCCCGGCGCCGGAAAAGAGAAGAAACCCCGTTTCCACCCTTACCGTCGCTGACCCGCCGTTCGCCACATATTGTGTAAACAACCCTGGCATGAAAGAATTTATACTCACCGAAGAAGTCAACGAACGCGCCGTACTGGTGGGCCTGATTACCCCCACGCAGAACGAGGCCAAAGCCAACGAATACCTCGACGAACTGGCATTTCTCGCCGAGACCGCCGGTGCCGAACCGGTCAAGAAATTCCTGCAACGCATCGACCAGCCCAACTCGGTAACCTTCGTGGGCAGCGGAAAACTGGCCGAGATAAAGACCTTTGTCGACGAAAACGAAATAGGACTCGTCATCTGCGACGACGAGCTCTCACCCAAACAGCTGAAAAACATCGAACAGGCTTTGCAGGTGAAGATTCTCGACCGCACAAGCCTCATTCTCGACATCTTCGCCAAACGCGCCCAAACGGCTCACGCCAAGTCACAAGTGGAACTGGCCCAATACCAATACCTTCTGCCCCGGCTTACCCGACTGTGGACCCACCTCGAACGGCAACGGGGCGGTATCGGCATGCGCGGTCCCGGTGAAACGCAAATCGAGACCGACCGCCGTATCATTCTCGACAAAATCGCCCTGCTCAAACAGGAGTTGAAACACATCGACCGGCAGAAAAGCATTCAGCGCAAAAACCGCGGCAAGATGGTGCGCGTGGCTCTCGTGGGATATACCAACGTGGGAAAATCGACCTTGATGAACCTGTTGAGCAAATCGGAAGTCTTTGCCGAGAACAAACTCTTCGCCACGCTCGACACGACCGTGCGCAAAGTCATCATCGACAACCTGCCGTTCCTGCTCACCGACACGGTGGGATTCATTCGCAAACTGCCCACCCACCTGGTCGAGTCGTTCAAGTCGACCCTCGACGAGGTGCGTGAGGCCGACCTGCTCCTGCACATCGTCGACATCTCCCACCCCGCTTTTGAAGAACAAATCGAAATCGTGAACAAGACCCTTTACGAGGTATGCAACGCCACCGACAAACCGATGATTCTCGTCTTCAACAAAATCGATGCCTACAAACACATCGAAAAGGAACCCGACGACCTGTCACCCCGCACGCGGGAGAATATCCCCCTCGAAGAGCTGAAAGAGACATGGATGTCGCGCATGCACGAGAACTGCATCTTCATCTCGGCCCGCGAACGCAACAACATCGAAGAGTTGAAACAACTCCTCTATCAACGGGTAAAAGAGATACACGTCACCCGCTTCCCCTACAACGACTTTCTTTTTGAGAAATACGACTCTCTCGATGAGAGCGGAAACAGCGACAACTTTTAAACACGTTCAGTCATGGAAAAGCCCCGCTACACCCACGAAATCGAAATCAAGGTTCGCGACTACGAATGCGACATGCAAGGAATCGTCAACAACGCCAATTACCAGCACTACATGGAGCATGCCCGCCATGAGTTTCTCCTGAGTGCAGGAAAAGGATTTACCGACCTGCGCGAATTGGGTATCGAATGCGTCGTGCGCCGGGTCGAAATCGAATACCGCGTCTCCCTGCGCAGCAAGGACATCGCCGTGTGCCGCCTCTACATGCGGAGAGAAGGTCCCAAATATGTCTTCTATCAAGACATCTACCGCAAAAGCGACGACAAGCTCTGCACCCGGGGCAAGGTGGAGAGTGTCGCCACCGTCAACGGCCACGCGACCCGCGGCGACAAATTGGCCGAATTTTTCAAAGACTACCTGATATAATCGACCGTGCTACCCTCTCCCGGCCTACGATATGCCATCGCCCTTTCCCAGATGAAAGGCATGACCCGGCAAGCCGCCGAATGCCTGTTGCAAGCATGCGGCGACATCGTGCCGCTATTTGACGAGTCGCCCGAAAGATGGAGAGAGATACTGGACGCCAACGCTCCGCTGTTCGACGCAGAAGCCCGGCAGAAAGCCCTCGCGGCCGCCGACCGCGAGATGGAGTTTATCGAGAAGAAAAACATCACGCCGATTTTCCTGACCGACCCCGACTACCCCTCACGACTGCGGGAATGCCCCGACGCCCCGGTGATGCTCTATTTCATGGGCGAAGGCAACCCCAACCCGCAACGCGTACTGAGCATCGTCGGCACGCGCAAGGCGACACGCTACGGGCGGGATTTCTGTGCCGACCTGCTCACCGACCTGTCACGCGCCGTGCCCGGGCTCACCGTCGTCAGCGGCATGGCCTACGGCATCGACATCTGTGCCCATCGGGAAGCCTTGAAAAACGGGCTTTCGACCATCGGCGTACTGGCACACGGGTTGCACACGCTTTACCCCTCGGTACACCACGCGACGGCACAAGAAGCCCAATGCCACGGCGGACTGCTCACCGAATATACCTCACAACAGCCGATACTGAAAATCAATTTTGTGGCGCGCAACCGCATCGTGGCGGGCATGAGCGAAGCCACATTGGTCGTGGAGTCGGCCGAGAAAGGAGGCGCCCTCATCACCGCGCGGCTCGCCCGCGACTACAACCGGGAGGTATTTGCCCTGCCGGGCAACATCGGGCAGGAGAGTTCGGCCGGGTGCAACCGGCTCATACGCGACAACATTGCCGCCCTGGTGACCTCGGCCGAAGACCTCATCGAAGCCTTGGGCTGGGAAACAGCCGACAACCGGACAGAGAGCCGGCAACTCCCGTTGTTTCCCGACATGAGCGAAAAAGAAGCCCTGCTCCTGCAACTTCTGCACGAACAGGGCGAGATGCAAATCAACCTCCTCACCGTGGCATCGGGACTCCCGGCCGGCGAAGCGCTGTCGATATTGCTCGAAATGGAATTCAAAGGGTATGTACGCACCCTCCCGGGCGGTGTTTTCAGAGCCGTCAAATAGATTCCGCCGTCACAACGAAATTTCCTCTATTGTCTTATGTACCCTGAACAGGCGCGTAGCCAAGGGCTCGAAATGCGCCGCATCGTGCGAGACCAGCACCACCGTCGCCGTGCGGTTGGCTTCGTGCAACAGATGGCTCATCAACGGGACGAAATGCGGGTCGATGTAGGAAGTCGGTTCATCGAGGACGAGCACTTCGGGGCCGGTAATCAATGCCCGGCCAAACAAAGCCCGCTGCAACTGCCCGCCCGACAGTTCACCTATCGGAGCGGAAGCATAGGCTGAGAGCTCGACCCGCTGCAACATCTCATCGAGCCTGCGGCGTGCCTCCTTGCGCGACAACTTCTTGGCCAAAAGCCCCATCGCCACCACCTCCGAGACAGTAATCGGGAAACGGGAGTCGATGCGGCTCTTCTGCGGCAGGTAACCGATGTCGAGCGATGCGACGGGGTTTCCGTCCCGATAGAACGAGAGCTCCCCACGGGTGGGAGGCAGAAGCCCCAAGATGATGCGCAGCAAAGAGGTCTTTCCTCCGCCGTTCGGGCCAACAATCAAAGCAAAATCGCCTCGACCGATTTCGAGCGAGACATCATCAAGTGCGACATAATCGTCATATCTCAAACCGACCTGACTCAGGACAATCTGTTTGTTATCGGGTAAAAGCATCGGTAATACGCATTATTTCTTCGTTCCAGTCATAGGCCAGCGGATTGATAACCTCGGTGCGGCAACCGACCTCGCGGGCAAACGTGGCCGCCTGCCGCGGGTCGAACTCCTGCTGGATAAAGACCACCTCCACCCCGGCACTCCGAGCCGAATCGACCATAGCCCTCAAATATTGGGGCGAAGGTGATTTCCCGTCGGGTTCGAGCGCCAGTTGTCGCAAGCCGTACTCGGCGGCCCAATAAGAAAGCGTGGGGTGATACACGGCAAAGGCTTTTCCTTGCAACGGAAGGAGACGGGCGGCAAGCGTGGAGTCGAGTTGCGCCAATTCCCGGTCGAGGTGCCGATAACGTTCGGCATAAAAGGGTGCACCGGCCGAGTCGACTTCGACCAAGGCTTGATACATGGCTGTCACGATATGGCGGGCCAACCGGGGGGAACACCAGATGTGCGGGTCGGGAAAAGCCTCATCGGAAGCATGAGAGTGCCCCGCTTCGGCGTGATGATGATGTGACCCATAAATCAAAGGGAGCCCCTCGGAAAGGTTCACGACGCGAAGGTCGGGGTTGTTATCGGCCAGCCGGTCGAGCCAAGTGCGCTCGAAACCCAAATAGCCGCAACTGAAATAGAGACGGCAACGGGAAAGCTCGACCATCGCCGAAGGCGGCAAATCATAGGACTCGGGATTCCCGCCGTCGGGAACGGCACATACGACATCGACACGACCACCCGACAACTGCTCGGCCCACTTCTGCAACGGAGGTATCGTCACGGCCACCGACAAGCGGGAAGAGCGCGTGTCGGAGCAACCGCACCACGCGCCGCAAAAAAAGAGACCTGCAAGCAACACACCAAAGAGGGGCCTACGGCAAAAACGAGGGAACATTCTATTTCGGAAATCAATTTTAAACATAACGGCCCGCCTCAACGCGATAGACGTCGTGATGCAACCGGTCGCGCACCTCACAGAAAAATGAATCAGGGACGACATCGGATCCGGCCGAAGGAGCGGCAAAGAACATCAAATGCAGCGGTAACGGCCGTGCCCCTTCGGAATAAGGGGGCTGGACATACGGTCGCTCCGAAAGCACAAAGCCGCAACGGCGGTAAAAGCCTATGCGGCGACGCGACATCTCATCATGGGGCTTTTCCACTTCGAGCACAACCGGCGTGCCCGCCTCAGCGCACAAGCGTTGCAAGGCAGCCGCTCCATAACCTCCGCCACGCACAGCCGGGTCGACGGCAAAATGCTCGACATAGGCCAAGTCGGGCCACTGCCAACAAGAGATGAAACCCACCCGCCGGCCGTCGTCGCACAACAGCCGCAAGACAAATACAGAGTCTTCACGCAACATCGCGACAATCTGCTCAAATGGCCGACGTTCATCGGGCGGAAAAGAATCCAAGTATAGACTTTCGATATAAGAGAGCGACTCTTTATCGGAAGCGGTTACAATTTCCAAGTTCAACATAGACGTAGGATTAACGTGCGAAAAAGCCCGTCGACAAAAGGACATTCGCCAAGCGTTCCGGTTCGTCGAGGTGTCTTTTCCGTCGATTTGACGCAACAAAGATAATATTTTTATTCGTTTTTAATGCAATTTGTTTTTTTTCATTATCTTTGTCCTGCTAAACATACACATAAAACTATGGGACATCATCAACTGGATAATCTCGATTATAAAATTTTGAGACTTATCGCATCGAACGCGCGCATTCCGTTCTTGGAAGTGGCTCGTGAATGCAATGTATCGGGAGCAGCCATACACCAACGCGTGCAAAAACTGACCAATCTCGGCATCATCAAAGGGTCGGAATTTACCCTCGACTCCAACCGAATCGGCTTCGAGACGTGCGCCTACATCGGTGTGTACCTGCAATCTCCGGGTCAATTCAAAGAGGTCATCGATAAATTGCAACATATTCCCGAAGTCGTAGAATGCCACTATACCACCGGTCAATATGATATGTTCTTGAAAATATACGCCCGCAACAACAACCACCTGTTGCAAATTATCCACACCAAACTGCAACCGCTGGGGCTGGCGCGTACCGAATCGATTATCTCCTTCAAAGAAGCGTTCCGCCGCCAACTTCCCATCGAGAATCTTTCTTCCTACGAAAGAGCCGACAATTACAGCGAGCCTATCGAGGAATCGGACAAGACTCCCGATGAAGAACCGGTAAAAAAGAAAAGAGGCAGAAAAAGCAATGCCGACATGTAAGGACGCAACCCTCTCTCGACCCTCCAAAAAAATCTCCGGCCAAACAGTGCCGGAGATTTTTTTTGTTTTCCCCCGACGGCCTGTCGCCACCGCCCTTCGCCCCCGATAACAGGCAACCGCACCCGCACACCGGCAAGGGCAAATCACAACGGGCCCAACACACAACGCGCCTCGAAAATTCCCAAACGCCAGGGAAGGTGCCAAATTCCACAGTCGAAAAATCAAAACGTATTTTCTAATCCGGAGAAAAATATCTCATGGAGCAATACGAATCCGTAAATTTGCACTCCCAAAAAATCCGGAAATGACACCTCAGGCCAAAGGCACAATATGCGGCATCATAGCCGCCGTCAGCTACGGCACCAATCCGCTCGGAGCCCTCTACCTCTATCGTGTGGGGCTCAATACCGACTCGGTGCTCTTCTACCGCTATACACTGGCGGCACTCTTGCTCATGTTGCTCATGAAGGTTCAAAAAATATCGTTTGCCGTCAGCTGGCGGGAATTGTCGATTATCGGCGGACTGGGCATTCTCTTTGCGGCCTCGTCGATCACGCTGTTCAGCAGTTTCCACTACATGGACGCCGGCGTTGCCTCAACGCTGCTCTTTGTCTACCCCATCATGGTGGCACTCATCATGGCGCTATTTTTCCATGAAAAAATCACCCTGTCGACCACCCTCTCCATCATATTGGCTCTAAGCGGCATCGCCATGCTCTACCAGGGCGACGGCAACGAAGTGCTCAGTACCGTGGGCATCGTACTGGTCATGGCCTCGTCTCTCTCCTACGCCCTATACATCATCGTCGTCAACCGCTCGGGACTGCGCATGTCGTCGATAAAACTCACCTTCTATGTGCTGCTCTTCTGCATTCTCACCATCGTCTTGCACTCCCTGACCGGCGAGAGCCACCATTTGCAGCCGCTTACCACCCCCTATATGTGGTTCTTCGCCTGCCTGTTGGCCATTCTCCCCACGGTCGTCTCCCTGGTCACCATGTCGGTGGCCGTGCGCATCATCGGGTCGACCCCCACCGCCATACTGGGAGCCCTCGAACCGCTCACGGCAGTAGCCATCGGAGTGACCCTCTTCGATGAACCGTTCACGGCGCGACTGGCTTGGGGAATCCTGCTCATACTCTCGGGAGTAATCCTCATCATCATGGGCAAGTCGCTGGGAGTGCGACAGCTGCGCCTTCTTATCGGTCGGATACGGCAATTTCTCACATCGGCCTTCGGCCCGAAATAACCCCGCCATCACCCGACGGCACGGCGGAGAACCGCGACGGACATTCATGTGAAAAAGTAAGAAACAAACGTTGCACAATCTCAAACAAATAGCCCCGGCATTTCTCGGTTTCGGCTTTTATAATTACCTTTGTCTCGAAAACCAGACAAAACAATAACAAAAAAACAGACCCTATATGAGAGAAATCGTCGTCAGCGGAATCCGCTCGACCGGGAACCTGCACCTGGGCAACTATTACGGCGCACTGCGCAACTTTGTGAAAATGCAACACGAGAACGACTGCTTCTTCTTCATCGCCGACCTGCACTCCCTTACCACACACCCCGACCCCAAAATGTTGTCGGTAAACGTAAAAAGCATACTGGCCGAATACCTGGCTGCCGGGCTCGACCCCGAAGCCTGTTCGCTCTTCATACAAAGCGACGTTCCCGAAGTCTCGGAACTCTACCTGCTGCTCAACATGCATGCCTACATCGGCGAGCTCGAACGCACCGCCTCGTTCAAAGACAAGGTGCGCAAACAGCCCGAGAACGTAAACGCCGGCTTGCTCACCTACCCCACCCTCATGGCAGCCGACATCATCATACACAAGGCCACCAAGGTGCCTGTGGGCAAGGACCAGGAACAACACCTCGAAATGACGCGTCGTTTCGCCCGTCGCTTCAACACGATATACGGCGTGGAATATTTTCCCGAACCGACCAGCTACAACTTCGGCGAAGAGTCGGTCAAAATCCCGGGTCTTGACGGCAGCGGCAAGATGGGCAAGTCCGAGGGTAACTGCATCTACCTTATCGACGACGAGAAGACCTTGCGCAAAAAGGTGATGCGCGCCGTGACCGACGAAGGCCCCCAAACGCCCAACGCTCCCAAATCGGAACCGGTAGAAAACCTCTTTACCATCATGAAAATCGTCTCATCGCCCGACACGCTCGCCTATTTCGAGGAGAAATACAACAACTGCGAGATACGCTACGGCGACATGAAGAAACAACTGGCCGAGGACATTCTCAAAGTGACCACCCCCATCAGAGAACGCATTGCCGAAATCAAGAGCAACGATGCCTACCTGCGGAAGGTCATTGCGCAAGGCGCCGAAAAAGCCCGCGAAAGCGCCTCGAAAACCATCGCCGAGGTAAAAGAAATCATGGGAATCCACTACTTCTAAAATGTATGCCGTTCGGGCGGTCCCGGGACAAATGACCCGAGACCACCCGCGCTGTTTTCTCACACTTGCCACTACCGCCATGTCGCACGACCATCATCATCACCATCATGCGCCCGAGCACCTGAACAGGGCCTTTCTTTGGGGCATCGGGCTGAACATAGCCTTTGTCATTGCCGAAGCGGTTGCCGGATTTGTATTCGGCTCGCTGGGGTTGCTCTCCGATGCCGGTCACAACCTGAGCGACGTCATCAGCCTCGTGCTGGCACTTGTCGCCTTCCGCCTCGCACAAGTGAAACCCTCGCACCTCTACACCTACGGCTATAAAAAGAGTACCGTGCTGGTGTCACTGCTCAATGCCATCATCTTGCTGGTGGCCGTGGGATTCATCATCGCCGAATGTGTCGAGAAACTCCGCCACCCGCAACCGCTCGAAGGAAGTGCCATTGCCTGGATAGCCGGTATCGGGATTGTCGTCAACGGCCTCACGGCATGGCTGTTTTTCAAAGACCGTGCCCACGACCTCAACGTGAAAGGGGCATTCCTGCACATGGCTGCCGATACGCTGGTGAGCATCGGCGTACTCGTCTCGGGAGTCATCATCGCGCACACAGGGTGGTATATCATCGACCCCATCATAGGCCTGATAGTGGCCTTCATCATTCTGCTTTCGACATGGGATTTGCTGCACGACAGCATTAGGCTCTCGCTCGATGGAGTCCCCGCAGGCATCGACAGCGAAGAGATAGCCCGACTCCTGCTCAGCGACCCGCGTGTCGTCGAGGTGCACCACCTGCACATCTGGGCCATCAGCACGACACAAAACGCCCTGACGGCCCATATCGTCGTCGACTCGTTCGACGACACAGAATCACTGAAACACGACCTGAGACACCTCCTGCAAGAAAAAAACATACAACACGCCACATTCGAGCTCGAACGTCCCGGCGAGCATTGCCACGCCGACTGTTGCTAAAAACGGAACTTAATAAAGCAGGAAAGGGGCCAAACAACTTTGTTTGGTCCCTTTCCTCAATGAGGAATCATTTTACAACATCCTCTTCAAAAGATATTTAATATGATCAGTATGTATCTCTAATATATGGGAACATTTTCAAAATAGATTCGCGGGTCGGTCAAAGAGTCGGGATACAAATCATAAGGCCATATACCCAAAATCACAGTCAGTTTATCGGCAGAAGCATTGAAATTTTTGACAACCACCGTTCCCTGACATTTTACCCTCTCGGGGAATGTAGAGGTCAGTACATAATTCTGGTTTTGAGAGACTCCGTTAAATGTATAATTTGAAGTTACATAATTGGTGTAATCATCATCCGTAATAACGGTTCGATATCCGCCCATTATGAGAGAATTGCTATTTGTCGTATATATTCTGAAATCATTAATCGCGCCCAACGAAACATTTCTCAACGTATAAGTAAGTGTTACGGAAGAACCACTGCGCTTGCAACTCACAATCTCAGCTTCTATGCGACTATCCCCCGAAGACACACTTGCCGAGCTATAATCTTCTCTTGTTCCATCTTCTTCATCGTCCGGTTCAGCGGTTTCATCGCCCTCATTACCCGACGACGTATTTTTATAAGACACAAACACTTGCACCGATTGTGACCCACCGGCGGCCTCGACATTAAAAGAGGTATTGACATCTTTCGTGATTTTCGAACGGTCTATCATCACTTTCACCGTACTTGATTTACCTACACTTGTAGACCCCACAGAAGGAGAAACACTAAGCCAATCGACCGTAATGTTCGTTATCTGCCATGAAATGGGCGAATTTCCGATATTGTTTATCACCAAATCCCGCTCGTTATAAGTTGTACCAAACTGTAACGATTTCGTCGAAAGCGATACATCGGAAACAGATTTCTCGGACGTGAGTTGCATGTCACATATCACACTCTCTCCGGAAATGACCGATACTTGCCGGCTATTCTCGATATAGCCCGAAGCCGTTACCGACAGACGATATTGGCCCGGTTCAAGCTCGACAAACTCATAGCTACCATCGCGCCCCGTTACGGCAGTAATGTTCCCGGGTGATAGCATCACCTGCGCTCCACTAATTGCAGCTTTCGTATCGGCAGATGAAATTTTTCCATACACGCCTCCGAATACATTATATTCTTCTTCTTTATCACAGGCAGTTGTGATAAACAACACCGATAAAAAGAGGCTCAGCAGCCTCATTGTTTTTTTCATATTCAATAATTTAAAATGTTAAACTAAATTCCATCGCCAAGGTTTTTCCTTCATACAATGCGGGAGAGATATTATATGAACAATTCAAAGCATCGCGGCCTTTCGACTTGACAACCACGCGACGCGCACCCGGCGATACTATGGCGTCGACAAGATTGTAGACATACAATGCCCCAACAGCTCCGATGCACACGTTTCTTGCCGTGGAAAAGCGGTCGACACGTCTGATATAATCGCGTCGTTGTGCCACATCATGTGTTTCGTTCACCCTGCGTCGATAGTCAGCCCGCATATTCTCTGTGGCTACGATACCGCCAACCAAGAGTGCCGCTCCGCCCAGAATCATTCCGCCTTTGAGTTTCTGTCCCTTTGAGAATTGTCCCCAACCGGGAATGATAAGAGATTTCCACATTGCCCTTGCGCCGTAATTTGTGGTAAGCGACAGATTGTCAAACAACGGAGGGACATCCGATGCCGATACGGCATATAACCTCGACAGTACATAATTCCCTGCTCTATCCATCTCCCAAAACTCATCTACGACTTCTACATAAAGTTTTGAGACTTCACTCTGCAAATGAAGATTTGTCGTACTGTTATAGTCTACCTGCTCATGTAATTTACCATTTACCCATTCTTGTGATACGGACTGTTTGGATACTCCGTCGGACATAGCCAAAATGCCGTTTTTCAAGCCGGAATCGGACACCAATTCAAACAAGCATTTTTCACGAGCCTCATCTAGTGTCGGAGCGATAGCTGTATGTATCTCGTACTTGAATGTGGCGTTTGTAGGAGTCGGGAGCTTTTGGAACCATTTTGGGCGATATGGGTCGGACGAGACATTCTGAGAAACCAATATCTCCGACGATACCGAGAGTATCATCAAGAGCAATATGACTATTCTCATACGTTATTTAAGGTTGTTTTCTTTTTTGTACCGTTCAAGTCCCTCTGACATTTTCTGCATGAAACGCTCTCTATCATATTCCAATTCAATAACACCATCACGACTCAACTCATTTTTCAATTTGTCAGAAAACTCGTTCGTCGTATTTCTCATTTCTATGCAAACATAGACTTGCACGCTACCATCAGACAAATCATATATCGAGGTTTCTATTACCCTCGTGTTTGAAATTTCCTGGGCTACATATTGTGTCATTATGGACTCTCCAAGCGTTCCCGCCGTACTTTTTATATTTCGGGCAGCATTTTGGGCATAATCCTGGGCTGCTCCCTCTACTGCCACTTTAATCATGGAAGCCATGCGATTTCGTGCATCCCGCTCGGCTTCGGACAAAGCAACTTTTTCAACATAAGAAGTGGCCGTTCCGTAAGCCCGCAGATTTTCCGACTCGGCATTTGCCAAGGCTATGCACGGTTCTACGGTACGAAGTGTCCTCGATGGGCGCTGTTGTTGTTGCTGTTGCTGCCTTTTCCATTCTTGATACTCATAATCGTTATAGGCACTTTTTTGAGAACTTCCACACCCAATCATCGTTGGAGCGAGAAGCAGTAGAAATAAAATTTGATTTGCTTTCATTTGGACATATATTAAAAAATTATTTTTCATGATCGAGTCCTTTCAAATCAGGTTGAAAAACCTGTTCAATAAAACAACTGTCTTGCAAAGATATAAATAATATAGGGCCGTGCAAATAAATTTCAATCAAATTTTACAAAATAGTCAGATATGCAGAGTAAAAATAAAATCAAACAAAACAGAGACTCGACCAAAACGAACTTATAACCGCTGTAAAAACGTCTTTAATAAAGAAACCCGTTTCCAGCGGAGTGGAAACGGGTTTTTGTTTGAGTTATGAAATAGACCGATTACATGTCTGTGACATTCTTGCGGTTGGCAAATGCGCGGTCGAACTCTTCTTTCGAGCCGACGATGAGACGGTCGAAATCGCGTTGTCCGGTACCGGCGGGAATCAAGTGTCCGCAGATGACATTCTCCTTCATGCCTTCGAGCGTATCGACCTTGCCGTTGATGGCAGCCTCGTTGAGGACTTTGGTCGTCTCCTGGAATGAAGCAGCCGACATGAAGCTCGACGTCTGCAACGCGGCACGGGTGATACCTTGCAGTATCTGCTCCGATGTAGCCGGCACGGCATCACGCACTTCGACGAGACGGAGGTCGCGACGTTTGAGCATCGAGTTCTCGTCGCGCAACTTGCGGGCGGTAACGATTTGTCCGGGTTTCATGACTTGCGAATCACCGGCATCGAGGACGACTTTCTTGCCCCAGATGCGGTCGTTTTCGTCCATGAATTCGTGCTTGTCGACGATTTGCTGTTCGAGGAAGCGGGTATCACCCGGGTCGAGAATGGTGACCTTGCGCATCATCTGACGCACAATAACCTCGAAGTGCTTGTCGTTGATTTTCACACCTTGCAAGCGGTAAACGTCTTGTACCTCGTTGACGATGTATTCCTGTACGGCTGTCGGGCCCTTGATGGCCAAGATATCCGAGGGAGTGATGGCTCCGTCGGAGAGCGGCGTGCCGGCACGCACATAATCGTTTTCCTGCACAAGAATCTGCTTCGACAGCGGCACGAGATATTTCTTCACTTCGCCGGTCTTCGAAGTAACCGTAATTTCACGGTTACCGCGTTTTACCTTACCGAAGGTGACTTCACCGTCGATTTCAGAAACAACTGCGGGATTCGACGGGTTACGGGCTTCAAAGAGCTCGGTAACACGAGGCAGACCACCGGTAATATCGCCGGCTTTACCCACGGCACGAGGAATCTTCACAAAGACCTGACCACTCTTGATGTCCTGACCTTCGTCAATCATCAAGTGGGCACCCATAGGCAAGTTGTAGCTGCGAATCACTTCACCGCTCTCATCGAGAATTTGGGCAACAGGCACACGGGTACGGTCTTTCGACTCTATGATGATTTTCTCACGAAGACCGGTCTGCTCGTCCGATTCCACTTTATAGGTAACACCTTCGACTACATTATCGAAACGCACCTTACCGGTAGCTTCGGAAACGATAACGGCATTGAAAGGGTCCCATTCGCAGACGACATCGCCCTTTTTGAGCATATCGCCGCTATTGAAATAAAGCTTCGAACCGTAGGGTATATTGGTATTGGTAAGAACAATCTTGGTGTTGGGGTCGATGATACGCATCTCTGCCAGACGGCCGACAACAATCTGCACCTTCTTTCCTGTTTCATCTTCACTTTCTACGGTACGAAGTTCATCGATTTCGAGAATACCGTCATAACGTGAAGTAACATTGGAAACAGCGGCGATGTTCGATGCGATACCACCGACGTGGAAGGTTCGCAGGGTCAGCTGGGTACCGGGTTCACCAATGGACTGGGCGGCAATGACGCCCACGGCTTCGCCTTTCTGAACCATGCGGTTGGTAGCCAGGTTGCGGCCATAACATTTGGCGCAGACACCGTGTTTCGACTCGCAGGTGAGCACCGAACGGATTTCGACGCGCTCGATAGGCGACTCCTCGATTTTCTTGGCAATCTCTTCGGTGATTTCTTCGCCCGAGTGAACGAGGATTTCGCCCGTGAGGGGGTGTTGCACATCGTGCACCGAAACACGGCCGAGGATACGCTCCGAAAGCGAAGCGACAACCTCTTCGTTGTTTTTGAGTTCGGTGCATACGAGACCACGCAACGTGCCGCAGTCTTCTTCGTGGATAATCACATCGTGGGCCACATCGACGAGACGACGGGTGAGGTATCCGGCGTCGGCCGTCTTCAAGGCCGTATCGGCAAGACCTTTACGGGCACCGTGGGTAGAGATGAAGTATTCCAACACCGAAAGTCCCTCCTTGAAGTTTGCCAAAATAGGGTTCTCGATAATCTGACCGCCTTCGGCACCTGATTTCTGAGGCTTGGCCATCAGACCACGCATACCCGAGAGCTGACGAATCTGCTCCTTCGAACCACGGGCTCCCGAGTCGAGCATCATGAATACGGAGTTGAATCCCTGGTTGTCGGACGACAACTGTTTCATGAGAATGTCGGAGAGTTTCGAGTTGACGTGCGTCCAAGTATCGATAATCTGGTTGTAACGTTCGTTGTAGGTAATGAAGCCCATGTTGTAGTTGGCCATGATCTGCTCCACGTTGGCATATCCTTCGTTGACGAGCGCCTCTTTCTCGGCCGGGATAATCACATCGGCCAAGTTGAACGACAGACCGCCCTTGAAAGCCATCTTGTAACCGAGGTTCTTGATGTCGTCGAGGAATTGGGCGGCACGAATCACGCCACACACCTTGATGACGTTACCGATGATGGTACGCAACGACTTCTTGGTGAGAATCTCGTTGATGTAACCCACCTCTTTGGGCACGAACTCGTTGACGAGGATACGACCCACCGAGGTATCGCGCAACACTTCGATTTGATTGCCGTTCTCGTCGAGGTCCTGCACACGCACCTTCACAGGAGCATGCAAGGTAACGCGGCCTTCGTTGTATGCGATTTCGGCTTCTTCGGGGCCGTAGAAGATAAGTCCTTCGCCTTTCGAACCGGGACGCAACTTGGTAATGTAGTAGAGACCCAAAACCATGTCTTGCGAAGGCACGGTGATAGGCGCACCGTTGGCCGGGTTGAGGATATTGTGAGCTCCGAGCATCAACATCTGGGCTTCGAGAATGGCCTCGTTGCCGAGTGGCAAGTGCACGGCCATCTGGTCACCATCGAAGTCGGCGTTGAAGGCCGTACATGCGAGCGGGTGCAACTGAATGGCCTTACCCTCGATCATCTTGGGCTGGAATGCCTGGATACCGAGACGGTGCAAGGTCGGGGCACGGTTGAGGAGTACGGGGTGTCCTTTCATCACATACTCGAGGATATCCCATACGACGGGATCTTTGCGGTCGACGATTTTCTTCGCCGACTTTACCGTTTTCACGATACCGCGCTCGATGAGTTTGCGGATAACGAACGGTTTATAGAGCTCGGCTGCCATGTTCTTGGGCAGACCGCATTCATACATTTTGAGCTCGGGGCCGACGACGATAACCGAACGGGCGGAGTAGTCGACACGTTTACCGAGGAGGTTCTGACGGAAACGACCCTGTTTTCCTTTCAAACTGTCGGAAAGGGATTTCAAGGGACGGTTGGCGTCGGTCTTCACGGCACTCGATTTGCGCGAGTTGTCGAGCAGGGAGTCGACAGCCTCCTGCAACATACGTTTTTCGTTGCGGAGAATCACCTCGGGCGCCTTTATCTCCATCAAGCGTTTGAGACGGTTGTTGCGAATGATGACACGGCGGTAGAGGTCGTTGAGGTCCGAAGTGGCAAAACGTCCGCCATCGAGGGGCACGAGAGGACGCAACTCGGGAGGTATCACGGGAATGACTTTGAGAATCATCCACTCGGGACGGTTGCGATTGCGCGAAGCGCGGAACGACTCCACGACTTGCAGGCGTTTGAGAGCCTCGTTCTTGCGTTGTTGCGAACCGTCCTTGTTGGCGGTGTCGCGCAATTTATAAGAAAGCTCATCGAGGTCGAGACGCACCAGGAGATCATAGATAGCCTCGGCGCCCATCTTGGCGATGAACTTGTTGGGGTCGGTATCTTCGAGCAACTGGTTGTCCTTGGGAAGCGTGTCGAGCACATTGAGATACTCTTCTTCCGAAAGGAGGTCATAAGTGGCCAAGTCGTCTTTCACACCGGGTTGTATCACGATATAGCGTTCGTAATAGATAACGGCATCGAGCTTCTTCGAGGGAAGCCCCAGGAGATAACCGATTTTGTTGGGCAACGAACGGAAATACCAAATGTGTGCCACCGGCACGACAAGCTGTATGTGACCCATGCGCTCACGACGCACTTTCTTCTCGGTCACCTCGACACCGCAACGGTCGCACACGATGCCTTTATAACGGATACGTTTGTACTTTCCGCAATGGCACTCATAGTCTTTTACCGGGCCGAAAATACGCTCGCAGAAAAGACCGTCGCGCTCGGGCTTGTAGGTGCGATAGTTGATGGTTTCGGGTTTCAGCACTTCACCGCTGGATTGTTCGAGGATTTCCTCGGGAGAAGCCAGGCCTATCGTGATTTTTGAAAAGTTGCTCTTTACTTTATTGTCTTTTTTAAAAGCCATATATGTAAGTTATAACGCGTTAGCAGATAGTATATCGGCCTGCCGCCCGCAGGCGGCAGGGCCTTGTATTACTCCAAGGTGATGCTCAATCCGAGACCTCGCAACTCATGCAACAAAACGTTGAGTGATTCGGGGATACCCGGAGTAGGCATAGGCTCTCCTTTGACAATAGCCTCGTAGGCTTTGGAACGACCCACCACGTCATCGGACTTGATGGTGAGGATTTCTTGCAAGATGTAGGCGGCACCGAAGGCTTCGAGGGCCCAAACCTCCATCTCTCCGAAACGCTGTCCACCGAACTGGGCCTTACCACCGAGCGGCTGCTGGGTGATGAGCGAGTACGGACCGATGGAACGGGCGTGCATCTTGTCTTCGACCATGTGGCCGAGTTTCAACATGTAGATGACGCCGACCGTGGCAGGCTGGTCGAAACGCTCTCCGGTGTGACCGTCGTAGAGGTAGGTTTTTCCGTAACGGGGCAAGCCAGCCTTGTCGGTCCATGCGTTGAGGTCATCGAGCGAAGCGCCATCGAAGATGGGGGTGGCAAATTTCTCGCCGAGTTTCACGCCGGCCCAACCGAGAACGGTTTCGAAAATCTGTCCCAAGTTCATACGCGAGGGCACACCCAGAGGGTTCAGCACGATATCAACCGGCGTTCCGTCTTCGAGGAACGGCATGTCTTCCTGACGTACGACACGCGACACGATACCTTTGTTTCCGTGACGACCGGCCATCTTGTCACCCACGCTGATTTTGCGTTTCTTGGCGATGTAAACCTTGGCCATTTGCACGATACCCGAAGGCAGCTCGTCGCCGATGGAAATATCGAATTTCTGACGACGCAACTCGGCATCGTATTCTTTGAACTTCTTCAAGTAGTTCATGATCGTGGCACGAATGAGGTCGTTCTTGGCGGCATCGGTCGTCCACTTGCTCACCTGAATGGCGGTATAATCGATTTCGGCCAGGCTCTTCTGGGTGAATTTGGCGCCCTTGGGAATCACTTCGATGCCCAGATAATCTTTCACGCCCTGCGACGTCTTGCCATTGGTAAGCGTCATCAGTTTGTCGATAAGAATATCTTTGAGAGCGTCCATCTTTTCCTTGTATTCCTCGTCGAGTTTGGCGAGAATAGCCGACTCAGGGCTCTTGCCTTTGCGTTTCTTGATGGCTTTGGAGAAGAGTGCCGTGCCGATAACCACGCCTTTGAGCGACGGGGTGGCTTTGAGGGAGGCATCTTTCACATCGCCGGCCTTGTCGCCGAATATGGCACGGAGGAGTTTCTCCTCGGGCGAGGGGTCGGATTCGCCTTTGGGCGTAATCTTACCAATCATGATGTCGCCCGGCTCGACATGAGCGCCGACGCGTATGATACCGCGTTCGTCGAGGTCTTTGGTGGCATCTTCGCTCACATTGGGAATGTCAGAAGTGAGCTCTTCCATTCCGCGTTTGGTCTCACGCACTTCGAGCGAATACTCGTCGACGTGTACCGAGGTGAGAATATCTTCGCGCACGACACGTTCGTTGAGCACGATGGCGTCCTCATAGTTGTAACCTTTCCAAGGCATGAATGCCACTTTGAGGTTGCGGCCGAGAGCCAACTCGCCATTTTCGGTCGAGTAACCTTCGGTGAGGATTTGGCCGGCTTCGACGCGGTCGCCCTTGCGGCAGATGGGACGCAAATCGACCGTCGTACTTTGGTTGGTCTTGCGGAATTTGGGAATCTTATATTCTTTGACGGCCGACTCGAAGCTGACAAATTCTTCGTCTTCGGTGCGGTCGTAGCGAATGCGAATGGTTGTGGCGTCGACAAACTCCACAACGCCGGAACCTTCGGCCGTAATCTGCGTGCGGGAGTCGCGAATCAACTGGCCTTCAAGACCGGTACCCACGACAGGGGCTTCGGTACGCAACAGGGGAACGGCCTGACGCATCATGTTCGAACCCATCAACGCACGGTTGGCATCGTCGTGTTCGAGGAAGGGAATAAGCGATGCGGCGATGGAGGCTATCTGCGTGGGCGAAACGTCCATGAGAGAAACCTCTTCGGGGGCAACGACGGGGAAGTCGGCATTGAGACGGGCTTTTACCCGCGAACGGATAAAGGTGCCGTCGTCGTTCAACGGAGCATTACCTTGTGCAATGATATGACCCTCTTCGACTTCGGCCGTGAAATATTCGATGCCGTTTTCCGAAAGGTCCACTTTTCCGTTCTCCACCTTACGATAAGGGGTCTCGATAAATCCGAGGTCGTTGATTTTGGCATAGACGCAAAGCGAAGAGATAAGACCGATGTTCGGGCCCTCAGGGGTCTCGATAGGACAGAGACGACCATAGTGGGTATAGTGTACGTCACGCACCTCGAAACCGGCACGTTCGCGGGAAAGACCGCCGGGACCGAGAGCCGACATACGACGTTTGTGCGTCATCTCGGCCAGCGGGTTGGTCTGGTCCATAAATTGCGAGAGGGCGTTGGTTCCGAAGAAGGTATTGATAACCGACGAAATGGTCTTGGCGTTGATAAGGTCGATGGGGGCAAACACCTCGTTGTCGCGCACATTCATTCGCTCGCGAATGGTGCGGGACATACGGGCCAAGCCCACGCCGAACTGGTTGTAGAGTTGCTCTCCGACCGTGCGCACGCGACGGTTGCTCAGGTGGTCGATATCGTCGACGTCGGTCTTCGAGTTGATAAGTTCAATGAGGTACTTGATGATGGCAATGATATCTTCCTTGGTCAGTACCTTTATATCGGGAGAAATAGAGAGGTCGAGTTTTTTGTTGATGCGGTAACGTCCTACTTCACCGAGGTCATACCGTTTTTCCGAGAAGAACAGGTTGGTGATGACCTCACGGGCGCTGGCATCATCGGCCGGCTCGGCATTACGCAACTGGCGGTAGATGTAGATGACAGCCTCTTTTTCGGAGTTACTCGGGTCTTTCTGCAACGTGTTGTAGATGATGGCATAGTCGGAGAGGTTGTTCTCTTCCTTATGCAGGAGAATGGTAGGTACGCCGGTTTCGAGAATCATGTCGATGTGTTGTTCTTCGAGCACGACTTCACGTTCGATGACTACCTCGTTGCGTTCGATCGAAACCACCTCGCCGGTATCTTCGTCGGCATAATCTTCGACCCAAGTTCTCAACACGCGGGCGGCGAGACGACGGCCGATGGCCTTTTTGAGGTTGGTTTTCGTAACTTTCATCTCTTCGGCCAATCCGAAGATTTCGAGAATGTCTTTGTCGCTTTCAAACCCGATGGCACGCAACAGGGTGGTGACAGGGAGTTTTTTCTTGCGATCGATATAGGCATACATCACATTGTTGATGTCGGTGGCAAACTCTATCCACGAACCCTTGAAAGGAATGATTCGGGCCGAATAAAGTTTCGTTCCGTTGGCATGAATGCTCTGTCCGAAGAACACGCCGGGCGAACGGTGCAACTGCGACACAACGACACGCTCAGCACCGTTGATAACAAAGGTGCCCTTCTCGGTCATATAAGGAATGGGGCCGAGGTAGACGTCTTGGATAACGGTGGCGAACTCTTCGTGATCGGGGTCGGTACAATACAGTTTGAGTTTGGCTTTCAGGGGCACACTGTATGTGAGTCCGCGTTCGAGGCACTCATCGATGGTGTAACGGGGCGGATCGATATAATAGTCGAGAAATTCGAGGACGAAGTTGTTACGGGTGTCAGCAATGGGGAAATTCTCTGCAAAAACCTTATAAAGACCTTCGTTTTTTCGTTTCTCGGGAGGGGTGTCCAGTTGCAGAAAGTCTTTGAACGATTTCAACTGCACTTCGAGAAAATCGGGATAAGGTAGAGGATTCTTTATCGACGCAAAGTTTACCCGCGGTTTACCTATATTTTGAGACATTTGTCAGTGGTGGTTAATTGAACTTATAAATTATAGACACAAAAAGGTAAAGAGGCCTCCTGTAAAGGTCTCTTTACCAAAAGTCCTGAATAACAGGAATTTGTTATTTAAGTTCAACTTCGGCGCCGACTTCTTCGAGTACTTTTTTCAGCGCTTCAGCGTCGGCTTTGGCCAAACCTTCTTTGATGGTGTTAGGAGCACCGTCAACGAGATCCTTGGCTTCTTTCAAACCGAGACCGGTGTGTTCTTTCACAGCTTTAACAACTGCGAGTTTGTTGGCACCAGCACCTTTCAATACAACATCGAAAGAGGTTTTTTCTTCCGCAGCAGCTGCACCAGCAGCGGCGGGAGCGGCAACAGCAACAGCTGCAGCAGCGGGTTCAATGCCATATTCCTCTTTGAGGATTTGAGCCAACTCGTTTACTTCTTTTACGGTCAGGTTTACTAATTGTTCTGCAAAAGCTTTCAAATCTGCCATTTTCGTATAGTTTAATTGTTATTTTACTTCTGTTAATTGTAAAGGGGTTTATCGTTCTGATAGAGTTTGCAACACTCCGTGAAGGGTAGAACCGCCGGACTGCAAAGCCGAAATAACGTTCTTGGCAGGCGATTGCAGCAATGCGATAACGTCGGCGATAAGTTCGTTTTTGCTCTTTATAGCTACCAAAGCGTCGAGTTGGTCGGCACCATAGAAGCTTTCTTCCACATAAGCAGCCTTGAATCCGAGTTGATCATTGTCTTTCTTGAAGGCTTTGATCAGTTTGGCGGGGGCGTTACCCGTATTGGAGAGCATCAGGGTGGTAGAACCTTTCAAACTGTCGAAAAGCACGGCATAGTTGGCATCGAGGCTTTCCAATGCCTTTTTCAACAGGGTGTTCTTTACAACCAGCAGTTTGATATCGTTCTTGAAACATTCGCGACGCAAGTTGGAGGTTTTCTCGGCGTTGAGCGTCGTGGTTTCAGTCAGATAGATGTGGCTGTATTCTTTAAGAGTGGCGGTAATCTGTTCGATTACGGTGGCTTTATCTTCCTTTCTCATAATTCGGTCTCCTTTTAAATCTCTTCTACAGATTTGGGGTCGATCTTGATACCGGGGCTCATCGTACTCGAAAGATATATGCTCTTCATATAAGTACCTTTGGCGGTGGCAGGTTTCAGTTTATTCAGAGTAGCGATGAACTCTTTGGCGTTCTCGCGAATCTGATCGGGGCTGAAAGATACCTTACCGATAGAGGTGTGAACGATACCATTTTTGTCGACCTTGAAGTCGATTTTACCTTGTTTTACCTCTTTAACGGCTTTGCCGATTTCGTTGGTCACGGTTCCGCTCTTGGGGTTAGGCATCAATCCGCGAGGACCGAGCACACGACCGAGGGCACCGATTTTTCCCATCACAGAGGGTTGGGTGATGATGACGTCGATGTCGGTCCAACCGCCCTTGATTTTTTCGATATACTCATCGAGACCTACATAATCGGCACCGGCAGCTTTGGCATCAGCTTCTTGGTCGGGGGTACAAAGTGCAAGTACGCGCACCTGTTTTCCGGTACCGTGAGGCAATGACACAACGCCACGCACCATTTGATTGGCTTTGCGAGGATCAACGCCCAAACGGACGTCGATGTCGACCGAAGCGTCGAACTTGGTAAAAGTAACTTCTTTTACCAGCTGGGCAGCTTCTTTCAGTGAATAGGTTTTCCCTGCTTCAATTTTCTCGGAAGCCAACTTTTGATTTTTTGTCAGTTTACTCATTTCAATTGAAGTTTATTAGTTATTGGTCGGGAATTCCCCACTTACGGTTATACCCATACTTCTCGCTGTACCGGCAACCATTTTCATGGCAGCCTCCAAGGTAAAGCAGTTCAGGTCAACCATCTTGTCTTGCGCAATCGTTTTTACCTGCTCCCAAGTGATGGTAGCTACTTTTTTACGATTGGGCTCGGCCGAACCGCTTTTTACTTTGGTAGCTTCCAACAGTTGAATGGCAACGGGGGGAGTCTTTACGACGAAATCGAACGACTTGTCGCTGTAATACGTTATGATTACAGGCAACACCTTACCTGCCTTGTCTTGGGTACGGGCATTGAATTGCTTGCAAAACTCCATGATGTTGATACCCTTGGAACCGAGAGCGGGACCTACGGGAGGAGAGGGGTTTGCTGCACCACCTTTGATCTGCAATTTGATTTGTCCAGCAATTTCTTTAGCCATTTGTTTATATTTTTGATTGTTAAACCAGAAAGAGCAATCGCGTGCGTAACATCACCGCAATCATTCTTTCTCTACTTGCATGAATCCCAATTCCAACGGAGTTTTCCGTCCGAATATTTTCACCATGACTTTGAGTTTCTTTTTCTCATTGTTCACCTCTTCGATGATGCCGCTGAAACCGTTGAAGGGACCGAAGGTAACTTTTACCGTTTCGCCTACCATGTAGGGAATCATTACCTCTTCGGCCTCTTGTATGGCATCGACAGCACCCAGCATGCGGTTGACCTCGGATTGTCTCAATGGATCGGGATTGGTTGTCCCGCCCAAAAATCCGATGACATTGGTCGTGTTGCGCAAGCGGTGGGCTACTTCACCTACGAGAGTCGCCTCGACCAAGACATAACCGGGATAGAGATTTCTCTCTTTGGTTATTTTCTTGCCGTTGCGAACCGAATAAACTTTCTCGGTGGGAATCAATACCTGATACACAAAATCGCCAAGGTCGGTATTCTTGATTTCAGCATCAAGATACTCTTTCACTTTCGCTTCTTTTCCGCTGATGGCACGCAAAACGTACCAGCCTCTTTTTTGATCAGACATGAGGAATCCTCCGAATTAGAAAATTTTTTCGTAGATAAATTCCATGAGATGCTCAAAGCCCTGGTCCATCACAAAAATAACTATGGCAATAATAAGGGAAGCAAACATAACTACCACAGCACTGTTGCTCAGCTCTGCCCGGGTGGGCCAGGATACTTTATAAACGAGTTCGTTATACGACTCTTTTATATCTGCAAGTATTTTTTTCATTGTTTTCAGAGTTTGCACGGGTCGAGAGACTCGAACTCCCGACACCTGGTTTTGGAGACCAGTGCTCTACCAACTGAGCTAGACCCGTAAACATTGGTAAGCCTCTCGTCCCTATTTTAAAAGAATAAGAGGCCTACCTAGTTTTTATCGATGGTTATCGATTAGTCGAGGATTTCGGTGATTTGTCCCGAACCTACGGTGCGACCGCCTTCGCGGATAGCGAAACGAAGACCTACGCTGCAAGCTACCGGGTAGATGAGCTCAACGGTAATCGTTACATGGTCGCCCGGCATTACCATCTCGGTTCCTTCGGGGAGAGTAATCTCACCGGTCACGTCGAGGGTACGGATATAGAATTGGGGACGGTATTTGTTGTGGAACGGAGTGTGACGACCACCTTCTTCTTTCTTCAAGATATACACTTGAGCTTTGAATTTCGAGTGAGGAGTTACCTGACCCGGGTGGCAGATTACCATACCACGTTTGATTTCGTTCTTGTCGATACCACGGAGGAGGAGACCTACGTTATCACCAGCTTCTCCTTGATCGAGGAGTTTGCGGAACATTTCCACACCGGTAACAACCGATTTCTTGCCATCGGCACCGAGACCGATGATTTGAACCTCATCACCTACTTTGATGACACCGGTTTCGATACGACCGGTAGCAACAGTACCACGACCGGTAATCGAGAATACGTCTTCAACAGGCATCAAGAAAGGTTTGTCGATATCGCGCGGAGGCAGAGGAATCCAAGTATCTACGGCATCCATCAGCTCCATAACTTTTTCTTCCCATTTGGGCTCACCGTTGAGGGCGCCGAGGGCAGAACCGCGAATGATAGGAGTATTATCGCCATCGTAGTCATACGAAGAAAGGAGCTCTCTCATTTCCATTTCTACGAGTTCGAGCATTTCTTCATCGTCAACCATATCGCATTTGTTCATGAAGACAACGATACGGGGAACGTTTACTTGGCGAGCCAAAAGAATGTGCTCACGGGTTTGGGGCATGGGACCATCGGTAGCAGCTACCACGATGATGGCACCGTCCATCTGAGCAGCACCGGTAACCATGTTCTTAACGTAGTAGGCGTGACCCGGGCAGTCTACATGTGCATAGTGACGGTTTGCGGTTTCATACTCTACGTGAGAAGTATTGATCGTAATACCTCTTTCTTTTTCCTCAGGAGCGTTATCGATAGAATCGAAAGAGCGCATTTCGGAAAGACCTTTTTTTGCAAGTACAGTGGTGATGGCCGCGGTCAAGGTAGTTTTACCGTGGTCTACGTGGCCAATGGTACCAATGTTTACGTGCGGCTTAGTCCGTTGAAACTGTTCTTTAGCCATAATAATTATTTTTTTGATTAATGATTAGCGTTCTCTGTTGTGCTTTACACTTGGAGCCGATGACGGGATTTGAACCCGTGACCTCTTCCTTACCAAGGAAGTGCTCTACCGCTGAGCTACATTGGCATTTTCTTTATTGAGCGGGAAACGGGACTCAAACCCGCGACCCTCAGCTTGGAAGGCTGATGCTCTATCGACTGAGCTACTCCCGCAATTTGTGGGCGAAGATGGATTCGAACCACCGAAGTCGTAAGACAGCAGATTTACAGTCTGCCCCATTTGGCCACTCTGGTATTCGCCCTTATGTTTTCATTCTCACTGCGCCTTCCAACAGAGAAAAGAGACTTGGCGCTTGCTCCCAAAATCACGGCGGAAAAAACTTTTGCACCCGCCTCTTTACCGGAGGAGCTATCGGTGAGAAACGGGTGCAAATTTAGAGATAAATTTTAATCCGCAAAAATATTTCGACCTTTTTTTTATTTGGAGCGCGTTTTTTCTTTGTTTTTTTGAAGCTGACGCACCAGTGCGTCGAGCGACAAATCGACGGCTTCTTCAAAGGTGTCGGCTACCTTCGATGAAAAAATATCCTCAGCGCGAGGCACTAAGAGTTTTATCCCCGCCTCTTTGTTCTGTGACGTTTCGGGTTTGAGCACTTTCAGCGTCACTTCGGCCGCCAAAATATCATCGCAGTAGCGGTTGAGCTTTTCGACTTTTTTCTGTATAAAATTTTCGAGCTGTTCTGATGCATCGAAATGAATAGACTGAATTCTAACTTCCATAATGACCTCCTTTTTTTATGGCTCTGGGGTGAGCCTGTTTATAATCACGTTTAAGCTCTTCAAATGTTATATGGGTATAAACCTGCGTCGATGCGAGTGATTGATGCCCCAACAGTTCCTTCACGCTGTTGAGTCCGGCGCCGTCGTTGAGCATGGCCGACGCGAAACTGTGGCGCAACACATGGGGACTGCGATGCGTCAAGGTCGTCACCTCCCCCAAACGACGGGTCACCAGCCGATAGACATACTGCGGATACAAGGGTGCGCCATCGTCTTTGACAAAGAACTGGGGAGCCTCCATTCCCACCGCCGCCCGACGGGCATGCCGATAGGTTTCAATCAAGGTTTTGAGTTCTTCCCCAAAGGGGATTATGCGTTGCTTGTTGCGTTTGCCGGTAACCTTGAACTGCATGGCAAGGGTGTCGACGTCGCGTTCGAGCAACCCGATGAGCTCGGCACGCCGTATGCCTGTCATATATAATATAGAGAGTATGAGCTTGTCGCGCAAAGCGGCGAAATCATCGTCGGCGACCTTCTCGTCGAGGAGAGTGTCCATTTCGGCCGGCCGCACAAACGAAGGGAGCGATTTATGTATCTTGGGCAGCACGATATCGCGCATGGGCGACTCCGTCACAACGCCCTCCTTCTGCAAATAGTGATAGAAGGTGCGCAAGGCCGAGAACTTACGCGCCACCGTACGCGCCGTGTTGCCCGTCTCGATAAGCGAGGCGGCCCACCCGCGCACATGATCGCGCTCGGCCCGCTCGGGAGCCACTGCGTCTTCGAGATGCGACAGATATTCCTCAAACTGCAACAGATCCCGCTTATAAGACAGAACGGTATGAGAAGAGTAATTCTTCTCATACCGAACATATCTTAAAAATGCGCCTATCCACATCATCGCAGACTCTTCTTGATTGTTGAGCTACGAATATAGTGAATAGTTTTGAATTTTCCAACTGTCGGGCGCGGTTTTTTGTTTTTTTTCCCGCGTCACCCGAAGATGTTTGCAAGACTTATTCTTCGGCTTGCTGCATTTTCTGCACGTAGATGGCGCGCATCATTTTTTTACGGTTGGTCACAGAGGGTTTTTCAAATGCCTGACGGTTTCTCAGTTCTTTGATAACGCCGGTTTTCTCAAATTTTCTTTTGAATTTTTTGAGTGCTTTTTCGATGTTTTCGCCTTCTTTTACAGGTACTACTATCATATTTTTTTGTCTTTTAATGTTTCCTTCTACAAATTGCGGGGGCAAAATTAAAACATTGTTTCCTGATAAACAAACCTTTTCCCGAATTTTTCTTTGCAAAAAAGATTTTCAGCTTTCGGTCGAAGGATTGCCCTCCTCTCGGGCCGGGGAAAGGAAGTCGCCCACAAGAGATTCACGCTTTATGGCAAAAAGGGGTTATATGGCGATATTATTTTGTATATTTGCAGAAAACAGAAACTCAATATTCCATATCATGAAAACAAACGATTATACTTCCCGCATAGCGGCATTGCGGCAACGCATGAGCCAGGCCGGAATCGATGCGTTCATCATTCCGAGTGCTGACCCGCACCAGAGCGAATATCCGGCCGACCGCTGGAAATCAAGAGCTTGGATTTCGGGCTTCACCGGCTCGGCCGGGACCGCCGTAATCACGGCCACCGACGGCGGCGTGTGGACCGACTCGCGCTATTTCTTGCAAGCAGCCGAGGAGTTGAAGGCATCGGGGCTGCAACTGTTCAAAGAGGGGTTGCCCGAAACACCGTCGTTGCAAGCCTGGCTGGCAGCCACGCTCCCGGCCGGAGCGACCGTCGCCATCGACGGCACGACCTGTTCTCACGGCGAAGGCGAACGCATGGAGGCTTATTTCAAGAGCAAAGGGCTCGGGTTCAAGACCGACTTTGCCCCCTTCGACGAGATTTGGCAGGGACGCCCCGGCGTGCCCTCGGGCGAAGCTTTCGTCTACCCGACGACATACAGCGGCAAAAGCCTTGACGAAAAATGGGCCGACGTGCAACAAGCCATCATCGCACAAGGAGGCAACGCCATACTCGTGTGCGCGCTCGACGAACTGGCGTGGCTGCTCAACATTCGAGGCAACGATGTGGCTTACAACCCCGTAGCCGTGGGCTTTGCCTACTTCTCGGCCTCGCAGCGCATCTTGTTCATGGACAAGGTGAAGATTTCTGACGAAATGGCGGCTTACCTCCGCGAAAACGACATAGAACTGCATCCCTACGACAGCATCTACGCCTTCGCGCAGGAGATTCCAAGTGGCGACAAGGTGGTGGTCGACCCCGGGAAAACCAACTATCAACTGACCCACCTCCTCCCGTCGCAGCAACAGATACGGTGCGCCTCGCCCATCACCTGGCTCAAAAGCCTCAAAAACGAGACCGAGATGAAAGGACGTCGGGAAGCCATGGTCCGCGATGGCGCCGCCATGGTGCAGTTCCTCTACTGGCTCGACACCCACATCGGCAAAGAGCCCATTACCGAGCTCGACATCGACGAGAAATTGCGGGAGTTCCGCAGCCGCCAGCCCCTCTACAAGGGCGAAAGTTTCGCCACCATCGCCGGATACCGCGAGCACGGGGCCATCGTCCACTACCGCGCCACGCCGGAGAGCAGCAGCTGCCTGAAACCCGAGGGCTTCGTCCTTGTCGACTCGGGCGCCCAATATCTCGACGGCACGACCGACATCACCCGCACCATCGTCCTCGGGCCGCTCACCGACGATGAGATACGCGACTACACCCTCGTACTGAAAGGCCACATCGCCATCGCCACCTGCATCTTCCCGCAAGGTACCCGCGGCGACCAAATCGACATACTGGCCCGCCGCAACCTGTGGAACGTATTCCGCAACTACCTGCACGGCACCGGCCATGGCGTAGGACATTTCCTCAACGTGCACGAAGGGCCGCAAAACATACGCCTCGAACAGAACAACACGCCGCTCACCCCGGGCATGGTCACCTCGAACGAACCCGGCGTCTACCTCGCCGGCCGATACGGCATTCGCACCGAAAACCTCACGTTGGTAACCGAGGCCGGAGAAAGCGAATTCGGACGATTCTATCGCTTCGAGACACTCACCCTCTGCCCCATCGACAAACGGGCCATCGACCGCTCACTGCTCACCTGCGAAGAAATCGAATGGCTCGACCAATACCACAAGATGGTCTACGAACGCGTCAGCCCGCTGCTCGACGACACCCACAAAGCCTGGCTGAAAAACGCCACCGCACCGCTATAATAAAAAAGGAGAAAAAATCATGGCATTGATAAGAAAAGTGCGGGGATTCACCCCCAAGATAGGAAAAGATTGTTTCCTGGCCGAGACCGCCGTGGTCGTGGGCGACGTAACCATGGGCGATGAATGCAGCATCTGGTACAACACGGTGCTGCGCGGCGACGTAAACACCATCACCATCGGCAACCGGGTGAACATACAGGACGGCTCGGTCCTGCACACCCTCTATGAGAAATCGGTCATCGAAATCGGCAACGACGTGTCGATAGGCCATAACGTCACCATACACGGCGCCAAGATATGCGACGGCGCCCTCGTTGGCATGGGCGCGGTCGTGCTCGACCATGCCGTCGTGGGCGAAGGCGCCATTGTCGCCGCGGGCGCCGTGGTGCTGAGCAAGACCGTCATCGGCCCCGGTGAGCTGTGGGGCGGCACCCCGGCCAAGTTCATCAAGAAGGTCGACCCCGAACAGTCGAAAGAGCTCAACCAGAAAATCGCCCACAACTATCTGATGTACTCACGCTGGTACGAAGAAGAATAGGTCCGGACTCTTTCGAGAATACGCATCAAAGGGCGGAAAACGGCACTACATCGTTTCCCGCCCTTGTCATTTCACAGGAGGACATTTCCTGCCGCCGAGTCGGGGACGGCATCACAACCGGCCCTCATCGGCATAGGAAAAATAGGTGGTGTCGGTCACGATGAGATGGTCGAGCACGCGAATGTCGAACAACTCGGCCGCCGACTTGATTTTCTGCGTCAACTGGTCATCGGCCCGACTGGGGAAGCAATTTCCCGAAGGGTGATTATGGAAAAGCATGAGCGAGGAGGCTTGCTGCAAAAGCGCCGGTTTGAAGAGCAACCGCATATCGACCAGCGTCGCCGTCGTCCCGCCCTGGCTCACCCGCACGGTGTCGATGATGCGATTGGCGGGACTGAGCAACACCACCCAGAACTCCTCTTGGGGCAGGTCGGCCAACTGTGGGTAAATCCACTCATAAGCCTCGCGACTGGTGGTAATGCGCCGCCGTTGGGCCACCTCTTCGCTTTTGCGCCGCCGACCCAGTTCGAGGGCGGCAATGATGCTGACAGCCTTGGCCTCGCCGATGCCGTCGAACGCCCGTGTGAGCTCATCGACCGAAAGTTTGCTCAGCGAATTGAGGCTGCCGCCCACAGAATTCAAGATACGTTGCGAAAGCTCCACGGCCGTCTCCCGCTTGTTGCCCGAGCCGATGAGTATGGCAATCAACTCGGCCGAAGAGAGCGCCCGCGTGCCTTTGAGCATGAGTTTTTCGCGAGGGCGGTCTTCCATCGCCCACTCGGTAATGACCAACTTCTCTTTTTTCTCCATGATGGCCGGAAAGATTTTCGGGAAAGATAGCCATTTTTTCTTCGGGCATAAAATATTTCGGGACAAAAATCGGCCGGTCACCTTGCAGAAACAGAGCCGACACGGCGGTTTTTCCGTTTTTTATAACGATATTTGCCCGTAACAAAAACTTGAAAACATGAGAAAACGCATTCTGGTTACCGGCGGAGCCGGATTTATCGGCTCGCACCTTTGCGAACGGCTGCTCAATGAGGGGCACGAGGTCATCTGCCTCGACAACTTCTTTACCGGCAACAAGGACAATATCATTCCGCTGATGAAGAATCCGCATTTTGAAGTCGTACGACACGACATCACCATGCCCTACTTTGTCGAAATCGACGAAATATACAACCTTGCCTGCCCGGCTTCGCCCATTCACTACCAATACGACCCGATACAGACCATCAAAGCCTCCATCATGGGTTCCATCAACGTGCTGGGCATCGCCAAGCGCACCGGGGCAACCGTCCTGCAAGCCTCGACCAGCGAAGTCTACGGCGACCCGCAGGTACACCCGCAGGTCGAGAGCTACTGGGGCAACGTCAACCCCATAGGCTTGCGCTCCTGCTATGACGAGGGCAAACGCTGCGCCGAGACCCTTTTCATGGACTATCACCGCCGCGAAGGGGTGAAGGTGAAAATCATTCGCATCTTCAACACCTACGGTCCCAACATGCACCCGCAGGACGGCCGCGTGGTGTCAAATTTCATCGTGCAGGCTTTGCAAGGAAAAGACATCACCATCTACGGCACCGGGCAACAGACCCGCTCGTTCCAGTATGTCACCGACCTCATCGAGGGCATGGTGCGCATGATGGAACGCACGGGCGACGACTTCACGGGGCCCGTCAACCTGGGTAATCCCGGAGAATTTACCATGCTCGAACTGGCCGAGAAGATTCTGCAACTGACCGGTTCGAAATCGAAAATCGTCTTCATGCCACTTCCCTCCGACGACCCGACCCAACGCAAACCCGACATTTCGCTGGCCAAGGAGAAGCTCGACTGGCAACCGCACATCGCCCTCGAAGACGGCCTGCGCGAGACCATCGACTACTTCCGCCGCATCTTGTAACGGCACAGGTCACCGGCAACAAAGCATTGCGCCGCGCTTCCAAGAGAGGAAGTGCGGCGCAACTGTTATGACGAAGGGGAACATTCCGTTACCGAAACGGGCAGAGTGATTATTTTTTCTTGTAATGCTTGGCCAACTCGGCTTCGCGGTCGACCTTCTTTTTCAAAACGACTTTGGTGATAAAGGCTTTCAGGAAACCAAGGCCATACCCCCCGAGCTGTATGGTGCAGGTAAGAAGCGAAAGCAGGGCAATGGGCAGGCTCCGGTTCTTGACAAGTGATTCGAGAAACAACAACCCGTAATAGAACGCCAGCGGCAACAGGACCCACGGCCAGAAGAAGGCTCCGACAATCAACGCCGCCGTACCCAACACAAAGCAAGCCGGCAAGAGATGCACCACCTTCAACGACTCGGGGTGCAACCGATACAAATCGACCCGCGCCATACCGAAGACATAGACCTGACGGTAGAACGAGCGGAAACTCACCCGCCGCTTGTGATAGACATAGGCGTCGCGGAAAAGAGCCGTCGTGAAACCGGCATCGCGTATGCGCAACGACAGGTCGATGTCTTCGCCGAACATATCGGCAAAGCCGCCCACCCGGTCGTACACCTCCTTGGAAAATCCCATATTGAACGTGCGCGGCGTAAACTTCTCCATCGAGCCTTTCCCGCCACGAATGCCCCCGGTCGTGAAAAACGACGTCATGGCATAGTTTATCGCCTTCTGCAAGCGAGAGAAAGAGCTGTGGGCCGCATCAGGACCTCCGTAACAATCGACAGGGTGCTCGTCGAGCCGACGGCGCACGGTCTCAAAATAGGCGGGGGGGATAATGCAGTCGGAGTCGAAAAAGACCAGATAACGGCCTTCGGCCCGCTCCATGCCATAGTTGCGGGTGAGGCTGCGCCCCGAATTTTCCTTGTAGAAATAGCGTATGGTCATGCGGTCGGCATACTCGCGCGCCACCTCATCACAACGCCGGGTCGAACCGTCTTCGACCAGCAAAAGTTCAAAATCCTTGCAGGTCTGCGCATCGAGACTTTCGAGCAGTTCCCGCACCTCGTCGGGGCGGTTGTAGACGGGAATGATAATCGAAAAAAAAGGTTTGGTTGCAGCCATAATGTCTAAATTGTTCCACAAAGATAGGGCATTGTTCGCGGTCTGACAAAATTTAATATCACTCATTTTCTTTCACGGCTTTCATCATGCCTGCCCGGCGCACAGGAATGTCACTCCCCGTCCTAACGGGAAATCCATGCCCCGTCGCGACCTGCGTTTTATGAAATTCCCGTTTGGGGCAGGAGTCATGCACCTGCCCCTTTTTTGCCCTTGCGAATCCCGTCACCGGCAACGGCCGGTCTTTGCCCGGCACCGGCAACTCCCGAAAATTTCGTCCTCGCTCCTTGCCGCTGCACTCGCCTTTCGCTATCTTTACAGAATACAGGAGGCGGCTCGGCATAACCAAACTCGAAAACTTCGTTTCCTCGTTTGTTTCCGCTCTCGCCTTTCGCTATCTTTGCCCCCGGAAAAGTATAGAAAAGAGCATGCCGATAAAAAAGGAGCGCATCGAATACATCGACCTGGCCAAAGGATTCTGCATCTTGTTGGTGGTTTTTGCCCATATACACCCCGACCTCACGCGCTATTCGTGGGGTGTGTTTTTCGACTCCTTCCGCATGCCTCTCTACTTTTTCCTGTCGGGCATCTTCTTCAAAAAATACAGCGGCATACAAGAGTTCGGTGTAAAAAAAATCAACAATCTCATTATTCCACTTCTCTTTTTCTACGCTTTTACTTACTTGTACGACGCTGCTTCATGGGGTATCGGCCGGTTGACCGATGGCGATACAACTGCTTATGAACGTCTTTCCTGGTGGCCCTTTTGGGAGATTCTGCGCACCGGCTCCACCTATCACAACTCACCGTTGTGGTTTCTCACCGCCCTCTTCGAGGTGAACCTCCTCTACTACGGCCTGCACCTCCTCTGCAAATCGTGGCGGCTCGACATTGCCGTGTGGTTGCTGGCCATCGGGGGCTGGCTGCTGGCCAAAGCGGGCATTGTCCTCCCCTATTATATCGGGACGGCTCTCGTGGCCCTTCCGTTTTTCCACATCGGCACCTGGCTCAAACGGGGGAACTTCCTTCCCTACTCCCCGCGCGACAAATATCTCTATGCTTCGACTTTACCGCTGGGGGTGGCGGTATGGCTGCTGGCCGCACCCATACGCCTGCACGAACTTTTGTTGCCCCAATATTTCCTGGGGTTCTATTTCTGCGGCATCGGCGGGACGCTCGTCATCGTCTTCTTGTGCAAAGCCATGCGCCACCTGCCTTTCATCTCCTATTTCGGGCGCTATTCGATTATCGTATTCGGGACGCACTGGCCCATCTTCCACACCTACCAGCAAGTGGTGGCGCACTGGCTGCCCGAGGGCAACCCGGCCTACATGCTCGTATTTGTCTTGACAATGGTTACCGAGGTCGGCGTCATCGAAGGACTTCGCCGTTTCTTCCCGCGCTTCACCGCACAACAGGAGTGCATACCGACCGCCCGTTTTCATCGCGAAGGGTAACGGTCTCAACCGCCTACCCGATAGTTATCTACCGCGACGCAGCAGATAACGTTCGAGGCCGGCACGGCGCAACTTGCAGGCGGGACATTCGCCGCAGCCGTCGGCCATCACGCCATTGTAGCAGGTAAGGGTCTCGTTGCGGACAATATCAAACACGCCCAACTCGTCGGCCAACTCCCACTCCTGCTCCTTGTCGAGCCACATGAGCGGCGTGTGTATCACAAACTGACTCTCCATGGCCAGGTTGAGCGACACGTTGAGCGAGCGGATAAAGGTATCGCGGCAATCGGGGTAGCCGCTGAAATCGGTCTGCGAAACGCCCGTCACCAGATTTCGGATTCCCTTTTCATAAGCCTTTATGGCCGCCAGGGTGAGAAACAACATATTGCGTCCGGGCACAAAGGTATTGGGCAGGGCGTCGGCCGGTTTCTCCTTGTCCATCACCACCGATGCGTCGGTAAGGGCGTTGTGCGTCATCTGGCCCAGCAGCGACAGGTCGAGCAGCGAAAATTCCACGCCGGCTTTCTCGGCGATGCGACGGGCCACCTCCACTTCGAGGGCATGTTTCTGTCCGTAAGAGAAGCACACCGCCTCGACATGGTCGAAGTTTTTCAAAGCCCAATAAAGACATGTGGTGGAATCCTGTCCACCCGAAAGGCACACCAAGGCACTCTCATTCTGTTTCATATTCTTATACCATTAAAGAGAAGCCGAGTCTTTCGCAGGTGAACGTCCCCGCCGGGGAGAGGAAAAGGCGGGAAAGCAGGTAAATTCTTGTTTTTTACGTGGTGTTCAAGCACACGGAAGAGGACGACCTCATTCATTATACCTATGCGACAGGCCACGAAAAAATGGTCATCGGCCCGACCGCAACATTTTTTTCGGGGACAAAGATAGCCTTTTCCGGGAAACATTTCAAAACCCGACGGCAAAAAGAGACACTTCACTCCACCGCCTGCCGTGCCGCTCCGCCGTCGCCGAACGTACCCGGCGCAAATTTCTATACCGCCACAATTTTATACTATTCCAAGATTGTCGACTGGTTTATATCTTTTATTTCCACATTGTGAAACTTATGCTTTTTCTTACCGTATGTAAACCGATAATTGACTGTCAGCTCGAACATATTGTCATAAGTACGGAAGTAACGTGCTTCATTGACTTGCGAGTAGGCATCTCTCTCATACCAACTTTTGAAAGTTGTTTTCATAAAAGGGCTCAATGCCCTGAATTGAATGTTCCACCCTTTGATGGCATACCCGACATTAAAGTCAAAGCCTCCTGACGCCTCGATTTTTACGCCCGATTTCTCCATATATGAATGTTTCGGAGAATAGCCGGCCGAAAGCGACCAACCTTTATGAAAAAAATAACAATCGATCGACACGTCGTATGAATCGCCATATATCGTTTTCCAATAGGCTAACTTTTCGTGCTTATAATTTCCATACACCTCAATTGTCAACTTTTGCGGTATAATACTATATTGCAACTGCAATTCATAATTCTGAGAGAGTGAGTTGCCACTGCTTCGCTGCTGCCGTACAAACAGACCTCTGCCGGCATCATATTCGATATTGGTGTATGGCGAACGATAATCTCCACCGAATACAAAACCTGCACCCAAGAAGAATCGGTCTACACCCCATGAATAAATAGCGCCGATTTGATATTTCCGCCAGTCCTTCAATTCGGGATTTCCCACAGAAACCTCATAAATATTACGTCTATATTCCGTTGCTGTGAGATTGGAAATGCCGGGAGACGCTCCCGACGTCTCAGCAACCATCTGCAACGTATGTTCTTTATACATATAGGTCATTTGAAAAGAAGGTACAAACATATGTTCAAAATAGGTATCCACTCCCGTTTGACTGAATGATAATCGTTCTGCCAATCGTAAACGCAAATTCAGACGATTTTTTATCTTATAATTGTATGTCAGATATAATTGGGTATTAGCACGATTCAAATATACATCGGACACTGCGCCTTCACGCGTATTGCGGTCATCGGTACGGGTAAAGTCCTGATTGGCTTCCACATTGAATGTAGATCGATTTTTGAATGTTTTGGTATAATTGATTTTAAACCGCCCATACCAACTATATTCCTCGGTCGAATTGTCATAGGCCGATGTTATTACATCATCGGTGCGATAGGCATACCAGCGCGTGAAGTCGTTATTCCCGAAACTACCATACCAATCCATGCGTAATCGTTGATCGTTTTTTAACGCTCGTTCGTACCATAACGACAATGCAGGCGACAGATTGGCCGAGAAGCGGTTTTCTTGCATGGTACAAGCCTCTGTGGTATTACTGAATGTCTGTCTACTCCATATATCATTTGTATTCTTGGTATGATTCAGTCGCAAGGCTGTATAAATACTCTGTTTTTTATCTTTGTATATATAATTGAAATATGTACGTAAATTATTACTGTTTTTTTCCGAGGGTTGTTCCTGAGCTGTATTTATAACTGTTGCATCGGGAAAACCATAAACCGTATTCATAAAGTTTGCACTGTTGGAGTTACTGTAACAATCATAATTGTCGGCCACAGAAAGGGCAAATTCCGACTTTCCCTGAAAATATTGAGTAACTCCACGTCCACTACCCGTCGGCTTATTGAGATTGTGGCGTCCGTTGACGGCAACCGTACCTGCATAATCACGCTCCTTCAAAACATAATCAAGCACAACATCGGCATCTGGATAATCGGTACTACCATTTGTATAGAAATCAATCCGTTTGATGTCTCTCGGATTCAAATTGTTCACTTCATCTTCGGTTGCTTCCCGGCCATCAATACAGAACATTATTTCTCGTCCCATATACGTAGGTGTTTGGTCATATATACCAATACTTACTCCGGGTATAGTCATTGCTCTCAACAAGCTGTTTCTATCATAGGCATGACGCAACTGTTCTCGGGTAGGATATATCATTGTTTTTTCCTCAGTTCGTACTGTCTGACTACCTACTACGGTAATTTCCTGCACAAGAACGGAATTCCGACTTAACGTAACATCTCCTACTCGCACCAAATTTTCATCGGTAGGATTCAGTATGAGTGTCATCTCTTTATAACCAAGATAACCTATTTTCAAATGAAACGGCTGCTTCACTCCTGAAATCTTCAACTTAAAATCGCCTTTACTATCGGTAACCGTACTCTCTACAAGAAGCGTATCGACCGTAAAACATCTTATCGTCGCCCCTATCAGATCTTGCCTCTCACTGTCCCGTACGTGACCTTCCACCTCGATTGTCTGCGACACAACCGATAGAGAAACAAGCAAACACAGAGATACTAAAAACAGTTTCATAAATTTATTCAATTATATATTCCACAGAATCTCATTGTTATCTCCCGGCTTTACGCTCGTAATATAATAAATATATAATTACATTTATATTTTATCCAATATTATTAACACAAGTTTATATAAAACCATATTTTCACTCATAAACTCCCGGCAGGCCGTCGGGGGTGAGGGTCTCGGCCTCGATGCGCGGGCGCGTTGCATGGCTGTTGTTGTAGAAGTCGACATAGGCGCGACCGAGAGAGTCGGTCTCCAACGCCGGATTCCAATAGAGCGTGCGACGGTAGT
>DVLI01000004.1 GCA_018715595.1 Candidatus Caccoplasma merdavium
CGGCGGTTCTTCTTGGTTCGTTCTTCTCACCGAAGAGAAGAATGAACAAGAACGCCCCTATGGATACCCCGTCGAGCGGAGAATGACAGTCCCCCCTTCAAGCGAAAAAGGAGAAGGAGGAAAAAGGGGAAACAAGCAAAGACACACAAAGAGGGAAAAAGAGAAACCGCCCTTATCGGGCCGGGAGGGCGGCAGCCGAGAGCGGAAAGAGGGCGAGGACTGTGTGAGCGCAGCGAGTTCCGCAGCCCCGCGCGAGGCGTAGGCGAGCGAGCGAAAAAGCCCGATACCGGGCGGCGGTTCTTCTTGGTTCGTTCTTCTCACCGAAGAGAAGAATGAACAAGAACGCACCCATGGATACCCCGTTGAGCGGAGAATGACATCGTTCCGTTCCGTAAATAGAAGGTGCCGCATGGTGGCAATTTAAGTCGCAAAATTACCTCGGGAGTGTGTCGACAGACACACTCCCGAGAATAAATGGTGATGGGAGCCCGTTGGTTTATCGAATATCGATTTGATGCGTTACCGGTTGCATGATAAAGGTGAACGTGCGGTCGCCGTAGGGTATGCGGTATTTCTTTTGCGGCCAGGCGCCCCAGCTGTTTACGCAACCCAATCCCATCTGTCGTTCATCGATGCAGAAGTTGGTTACCTCCGAGGGGGCAATCTCAGGTGAATGCCATTGTTGTTTCTCCACCCCTTCGTCGAGTGACTCGATGGTGTAGTGCAGAGCCGAGGCCGAGAACGGTTGTTCGGCATAGAAGAGGAGCCCCGTGCCGGCGGGGTCGAGCAGTTTCCACCATCTGATGTCGCTTTTCGTTCCCGTTTCTTGCGGGCGGATATAAGGATAGAATTGCTCGCAGACACTTTGTCGGTAGATTCCTATTGGGGTACAGTCGTGGCGGTCGATGTAGTTTTCTCCCGGGCCGCGGCCGTAGTATTCGATGGTTTCAAAATCCTTCGGCATGGGAAGTTGCATACCAAAACGGAACATTTCCGACACTTTGGCTCCCGGGGTGGTTTTCATTTCTTGTGTCACTTTCACGGCACCTGTGTTGGCAATGACGTAGGTGAGTGAAAGGGTGGCCGCGACGTCCGGCATTTCATAGTCGGCCATGACGACAGCTTGGCCGTTGAGGCTTTTGCTTTGGAACGATTTCAGTTGCATTTCGGGATTTTTCCAGACGGCAAATTTCTTTTGCAGATTGGCTCCGAAATCGTTGTCGGTCGGGGCTCTCCAAAAGTTGGGTGTGAGGCATTCTCCCTCTTTCAGGAACGATGTGCCGTCGACCTCATAGCGCGAGAGGAAACCGTTGCGACGGGAGAACTCGATCATGAAGTTTTCCCCTTTGACGATGAGGAAGTTCCGGTCGTTGTCGATGAGGACGGGGGCTGCAAGGGCTGTGTGGGGGGCTGACTCGTTGCGCAGGGACATGTCGGGAGCGATGCGAGCCGACAGGGCGAGTTGGTTGGAGGCGACGGCGTGTCCGGCCGGAATCAACCCTTCCCGGTCGCGTTGCCGGTAGGTCACGTTGAGCAACCATTCGTGCGTCGTGTCGATTTCTCCGAGGGGCAGGTCGATGGATTGCCGTTGTTGCGGGTCGATGGCAAGATGGTCGATGCGACCGGTGCGCATCACTTTCCCGTCGGCCAAGAGTTCCCAATCCATGTAGTAGGCCGAGAGGTCACGGAAGAAGAATTCATTGAAGATTTCGATTCTCCCCGGTGTGGTATCGACAAGTGAGGTCCAGATGTTTTGATAGAAATGACCTACCTCGTGCATGTGCGGATTGGGAATGCGGTCGGGGCTTATCAAGCCGTTGTCGCAGAAGTTGATGTCGGAGGCATCATGTCGGTTGAAGTCGCCTCCGTAGGCATAGATGTCAACGCCGTTTTTCCCTTTCCAGCGAATCGACTGGTCGACGAAATCCCAAATAAATCCGCCCTGGAAGTGCGGGTATTTTCTTATCAGTTCCCAATATTCTTTGAACCCGCCTTCGGAGTTGCCCATGGCATGGGCATATTCGCATTGAATGAGCGGTTTTGACGGATTGTTCTTGCAATATTTCTCCGAGCGGCCGTAGTCGAGGTACATGGGACAGTAGATGTCGGTAAAATCGTTGGTCCGAGCCTGTTCATACTGCACGGGGCGGGAGGAATCTTCGGCCTTTATCCATCGGTAGACCTGCTCGAAGTTCTCTCCGAATCCCGCTTCGTTGCCCATCGACCACACGATGATGCTGGGGTGGTTGAAGTTGCGTTGTATGTTGCGTTGGTTTCTTTCCAGGTGAGCTTGCGCATAGTCGGGTCGTTTGGCCAAAGTGCGTTCGCCGTACCCCATGCCGTGCGATTCGATGTTGGCTTCGGCCACCATGTAGAGACCGTATTGGTCGCACAGGTCATACCAACGGTTGTCGTTGGGGTAGTGGCTGGTGCGCACGGCATTGATGTTGAAGCGTTTCATCACCTGTATGTCTTGAATCATGCGCTGGGTCGAGACGACATATCCGCCGTCGGGGTCCATTTCGTGGCGGTTGACCCCTTTGATGAGAATCGGTTGGCCGTTGACGCAGAGCTGCCCGTTTTTCATCTCCACTTTCCTGAATCCCACTTTTACGGGTATGACTTCGAGCATCTTGTCACCCGTCCCTGTGCGGGCATAGAGGGTGTAGAGATAGGGGGTTTCGGCCGTCCATTTGTGGGGATTGTCGATGGTGAGGGTGGTCGAGCCGTTGCCCGGTACGGTTTTTGAGATGACGAGATTGCCTTGCGCATCGACGAGCGAGAGTGCGACCTCTTTGATTTGCCGGCTTTGCAGGGCGACCGTCAAGGTACCGTTGCGGTAATCACTGTCGAGGTCGGGGGTGATGCGAATATCCTCGATGTGGCGTTTCTCGCGGGTATAGAGGTAGCAGTCGCGGCCGATACCCGAGTAGCGGAAGAAATCCTGGTCTTCGAGATAGCTCCCGTCGCACCAGCGGAAGATTTGGAAGGCGATGAGGTTTTTTTGTCCCGGTTTCAGGTACGGGGTCAAGTCAAACTCGGCTTCGAGCTTGCTGTCTTCGCTATATCCCACATAGCGGCCGTTTACCCATACATAGATGTTCGACGTGGCCGAGCCGAAGTGTGCCATGATTTGTTTCCCTTTCCAGGTGGCGGGAATGACGATTTCTTTCCGGTACGACCCTACATGATTGTCGGTGACGGGTACTTCGGGCGGATTGTTGGCAAACTGTTCCCGCCAAGCGTAACCGATGTTGACGTAGATGGGGTCGCCATATCCGTGAAGCTCCCACACACCGGGTACGGGAATTTCGTCCCACCCTTTGTCGTTGAAGCCTTGTTCCCAGAAGTCGGTCGGCCTGCTATCGGCATCTTTTACCCAATTGAATTTCCAAGTGCCGTTGAGTGAAAGATAGTTGTGGGAGTTTTCCTTGATGCCTTCCCGGGCTGCCTGTTCGCTTTCGTAGGCGAAGTAATGACTGTGCATGGGTGCCCGGTTCACGGCATTGATTTCGGGTTTTTGCCATTCTCCTTTTTGGGCGGCTGCCCATAAAAACGAGCAGGAGAGGAGGGTACATAAGAAGAGACGTTTTTCCATGATAAGAAATGCTCAAAGGTTTTACAAGCCGGTCGCTGTCAACAGACAACTCCGGTTAGCGACAAAGATACGATTTTTGTGTAAACGATGCATGGGGTGAGTCGTGAATCTCGCAAATGTTTCTTCTCGGACCAGCGATGTTTCATGTCGGTCGGCAATCGGCAACTATCCGTAATTCGGGTACGCATACCGTTGATTTATATACAAAACCTGTCTGGCCGGACTTCTATCTTTGCACCGTAAACATTATGTATCGACGAGAAGAATCATTTTAATACGGATATGTTATGATGCGAATCGGAAAAATTCTCAGGGTCATGCCGCTGGTTGTCATGGCCGCCCTGCCTTTACACTTAAATGCACAGAATATGGAAAATGAATCACAAAACGGGGCAGTGCCTCAGATGAGCGCCTTCCCGACCGGAAATGAAAACGTGGCCTATCGGCAATATTTCTCGGGCAAGTCGTGGTTGGCTCCGCTTACCTCGATGAAAGCGTTGAATGTGCCTGTCGCCAATGTCACTTTTGAACCTGCTTGTCGCAACAACTGGCATAGTCACACCGGCGGACAGATATTGATTGCCGTGGGCGGGGTGGGATATTATCAGGAACGCGGCCAAAAAGCCCGTCGTCTCGAAGCCGGCGACGTAGTAGAAATTGCCCCGAATGTTGAGCATTGGCATGGTGCCGCACCCGACAGTTGGTTTTCGCACCTGGCCATCGAGTGCAATCCGCAGACCAACAAGAACACCTGGCTCGAACCTGTCGACGATGACGCATACGCCGAGGCCGTAAAATAGCCGCCTGCCGGGTAATGTCGGGCAACGCCGCTTGCTGGCATGCCCGGCATGCAACAATGAAAAACCTCTTATTGCATGAAATATAAGCTATTGACTTGGTTGCTGGCTCTTTCCTCTCTGTCGGCAACCGCACAAGAAAACAGGAACAGTATGCACCGTATCGACCGTTGTAAGGAGACCTATACCGCCTTGTTTGGCGGACAGGCTTTGACCGGGGAGGGTACCGACCCCGAGTTCATGGATATTCTCCAAAAATTTATCTTCGGGGAGGTTTTCTTCGTGGGAGACCTCGACCATCGTACCCGTGAACTCATTACCTGCACGACACTTGCCACGATGCAGACCTTGCCGCAACTCAAAGCCCATGCGGCAGCGGCTCTTCGGGTGGGTGTTTCGCCGGTGGAGCTGCGAGAGGCCGTCTACCAGTGTGCCCCCTTTATCGGATTCCCCAAAACACTCAATGCCATAGCGGCCATCAATGAAGTCTTCAAGGCCAACGGCATCGCTCTGCCTTTGGAACCGCAGGGCACGACTACCGAGGTCGACCGTTATGAGAAGGGGTATGCCATTCAATATCCTTTGTACGGTGATGAGATTGCCCGTAAAATGGAAAATGTTCCCGACAGCATGGGACATGATGTGGCGCGTTTCCTGACCGAGTATGCTTTTGGCGACATCTATACGCGAGGCGGACTCCCGGTCGAGACGCGTGAACTGCTTATCTACTGCATTCTTACTACCATCGGAGCCGATGCCCAGTTGCAATCGCATGCACAAGGCAACCTGAGGCTCGGTACGGCTCCCGCCACATTGGCTGCGGCCGTGATACAATGTCTGCCTTATGTCGGTTTTCCCCCTGCCATGAAAGCCCTCCAAGCCATCGCCGATGCAACGGCCGAGCCCGAAAAACAGTTGGTGCGCCTTTCCCGCATTGTGGTCGACCCCTCCCGGCTTGAAGCGTATAACACTTTCCTGAAAGAGGAGATAGAAACTTCGATGCGTGTGGAACCCGGAGTCCTCACATTGTATGCAACCGCCGAGAAGGAGCGCCCTCATGTGATAACGATTCTCGAAGTCTATGCCGATGAGGCGGCTTATCAAAGCCATATCCAGACCCCCCATTTCCTCAAATACAAGCATGGTACCCTCGATATGGTGCAGTCGCTCGAACTGGTCGACTCTACTCCACTCATTCCCGGCATGAAAATCAAATAAATAGCCAGCGTGGAACTTGACGATTTCAGGGAAGGAATATTGGTATTGGGGAACATGTAAAGGTTAATGGGCTTTACCTCACATTGTCGAGTTGACGACAGAGTCGGACAAAATAAAGAGAGGCGGGAAACATTTCCCGCCTCTCTCTTGTTTTGAAAGAGTCACCGCTATTATTCGGTGATTTCTTTTGTGATGACAATCGAGCCGTCGTCCATGAGCGTGCGTTTGATGGTAACACCCTGTACGGGAGCAGCCACGCGCACACCGGTCGAGGTGTAGATTTCAACCGAAACGGGCGAAGCCGTTTTGTTCACGTTTTCGATACCCGAGGCATCAGATACCACATAGGCATTCGAGGCTTCGCTCAGACCACCCATTTCGTTGGCGGCACGCACGGTGTAGCTGTCGCCTTTTTGCGGCGATACGAGGGTGTAGCTGTTTTCGGTGGTAAAGTCAATGACTTGACCGTTCTTGCAGATGGCGTAGCAGAACACATAGTCGCTCTCTTCCCACGAAAGCACGTTTTCATTGGCCGTGAGGGTGGGAACGGTAGCTTGCTCGGTGTAATAGGTCGGATCCCAATCATCACCGCCGCCCATTACATTCTCGACAGTGTATTCGGCAGCTTCGGCAGCCGTGAGTATGGGATTGTTGGCATAGCCGTCGCCGAATGTCGTTTTGCGGTCGTTGAGGTTGATGGCCGTACCGTTCTCGGTCATGCTGTTGTATTCGGCAAAGAGGGCCGGATAGCCACCGCTCATCTCGGTCCAACCGGCGGCACTGGGCAATGCAATCATCGTGGTGTTGATGAAGATGGCACGCGGTGTTCCCGAGCCCCAAGGACGACCGAGGGCATAGCCGGTGTCGTACTCGTCTTTCTCGGCCTTTACGGTGCAATCGACAAAGACATACCCATATTGTTTGGGTCTCGAAGGTGCGGCGATGACACTGCCCGAGCGGCGGATAATCAGGTCGACATCGTTGTAGAATACGTCGCCCTTACCGCAGAGGAAGTCGGTGTATCCTTGCAAGGTACCGCCTTCGAAATAGAAGCGGCCGTTCTCGTTGTTCGAGAGGTAGGTATCCTGTCCGCCGAAGAGGGTGACATTCTTGAAGATGTTCTTGTCACCGGCATCTTCGAGGGCGGCAGCACGACCGTCGAGGTAGGGCATGCCGTTTTTCAGGGTGATGTCTTGCATGTAGGTATTTGTCATCGACGAACCGAAGGCGAGGAGTTGGCATTTGCCCAATCCTTCGATGGCGGCAAACGCTTCGTTGTAGAGTATCGTGGAGTCACGGTCTTCACCGATGATGGAGATGTTGGGCGTGTTGAGCGAGGTGGTGGGTTTGGGATAGGTCACGTTGTCCGACCCCACAACCGTGGCTCCTTTGTCGCCGGCCAGGAGGTAGGAGCCTTTCTTCACGAAGATGCGGAAACGCACGTTCTTGTCGGTGCGGGCAGCGGCGGCTGCGATAGCCTCTTCGAGGGTTCCGTCGGTGGGCACGACGAAGTCATATTGTCCTTTCTCTACAACCGGCCGGGTCTTGGTCGTGAAGTTGATGGTGATGGCTTCGGTTGTGGCAACATCGCTGAGGTTGGCTACGGCACCGGCCGGGAGGGTGAAGGTGTAGCCCTTGCTATATTCGAGGGCGCTGTATTCGGCCGTTACGGTTTTGCCGGTGGCACTCAGGGTGACGGTTTTCTCTCCGATGGTGGCGGTGGCGCCGTCGGTGATTTTCACTTTCTTGTCGAACGTGAGAACGATTTTACCGGCGATCGAAGCGTTGTCAGCTCCTTCGGCCGGAACTTGCGAAACCAGTGCCGGAGCCACGGGGTCGTGCACATAGGCCAATGTTCCGGTGATATAGATGTCGGAGATGGCGGTTCCGTCGTTCGAGGCACTCGTACCGACAACACTCGACTCATAATTGGGTATCCAACGCACATAAACCAGTTCCTGGTTGTTGGTTTCGGCCGGGAGGGAGAATTCCTTGGTTGTCCAAACCTTGGCGGCATCGCCCAAATCGATGGTTCCTACCGGAGTCCAGTCGGTTCCGTTGAGGGAGTATTCTACTTGTTGCTCTTTGTAGGCGTTGTAGTTGTAGAGCATCGACGAGGATACTTTGATGTCGGTAAATGCCGATGCGTTGAAACTGGTCTGGTAATAGTATTTGTCGGTGAGCGGTTGCCAGTTTACGGCAGCGGGGCGACCTTCATAGCCGCCGGCGGCCATTTGCGACTTGTCGAGCCAACCTACTACCGAGCCGGCAGCATTGCGCAAGATGAGGCTCGATGCCGCATTGTCTTCCGAGGCAAAGTCGGCTGGACGGCCCTCTTTACCCGCATTGTAGAAGTCCCAGCCCACGATATAGTCGACAGCGTCGTAGTTGGCCGTAATCGATATGTCTTCGGACATCTTTATGGGGAGTTCGCTCGACGTTTCGCCGCTGTTCCAGTGTGTGAAGGTGAGGATAGGATTGCTGGCTGCCGAGAGCATGACGTTGGTACCCTCCTCATACATCATGTTGCCGTCGACAATGTTCGGGGCGGGAGAGAGGGTTACCATGTAGTCATTGGCACCGCCTACGATGGAGAGATTCAGCGCGTAAGTGGTCACGGCTTTGAAGTTGGCGGTCAGGACACTGTTGGCATTAACCGTGTACACGAATGCAGGTTCGGTCGATACTTCGTTGCCGCTGGCATCGGTCCAGTTTACAAAATCATAACCGAAGTTTTCCGTAGCCGTCAAGGTGATGGGGGTTCCTTCGTTGAATGTGTCGCCCACCGGATTTTGAGCTATCGTACCCCCTTCTTCGGGCGACGATGCGGTTGCAAACGTGTAGGTGGTCACCTCTTCGGGCGTACCTTCATAGGTCCCGCTGATAACGACATCTTTCACGCCGACCTGTTTTCCTTTGTCGAGGCTATATACATAGATGTTGAGCGACACCTCTTTGTCGGTGCTGATACCCGAGACGGGGAATTCGAACGAAGAGGGTGCCGGGTCGGTACCTTGACGATTGAACTGACCTCCGGTCAGCAGCGTGGCGCTTTGACCGTCAGCGGTTTTCAGTACGATGTTGATGGTTCCGCCGTTGGTGCCATACCGGTAACCGTCGAGAGTTACTTTGGTGGGGGTGAACGTTACCCCTTTTTGCGGAGTGATGTTGAACGAGAGCACGTTGTTGTCATCGGCCGAGGAGGCTTTGGAGGCCGGTTCGATGCGGGTGAAAGTGAGGCCGCCGTCGGTTCTTGCTCCTACAAACGACAGGTTGCTGCCCAGTGTGACGGAATTCAGGGCGAACAAGGACTCGTCGTTGAGCGTGGCGGTCTGCCCGGCGGTACCTTCGGCAAACGGCCATGTGGCAATCATTTCGTTGGACGATGGCGTGGGAGGTTCGGGCTCAGGTTCGGGTTCGGCAACGTATTCACCGGCTTTGATGGAGATGCCTTTGAGACGGGCGTCGTTCGATACCGAAGCGCCTTTCAAGAGACGTACGATGACTTTTTCGCTGTTGGCCGTTTGGGCTAATTCTATGTCGAATTGCTCGGCTTGATGCCAGGCCATGGTCTGTGTCGTCTTTTTAGCCAAAGACCATGTTGTGCCGTCATCGACCGAGGTGACGACAAAAAGCACGGCATCGGGGTCTTGGGCAATGTTCAGCGTAAACATGGGGGCGGCCAGACCTTCTGTCGAAAATTCCACTTGTATGTAATTGTCGTGGTTGGCGGCCTCCAAACAAGAGGCCTCGGTCATGTCCTTGTTTACCGGTGAGGAAAATCTGATGGTTCCGTATGCGGTTCCATCGGGAACGACTGCGGCCGAGGCATCACTCGAATAGAACGAGATGGTGCCATTGCCTGTTGCGGCTTGAATCTTTTGGTCGTCGGGAACTGTCGAATAGGAATCGAATGCCCATTCGGCGATGGTCGTTTGCTCTTCGGCCCAAATGGTTTGGGGCAAGGAGCCGATAATGACCATGACGATGAATGTCAAGAGAAGTTTTGTTTTTCTCATGGTACATAAGTTTTAAGTGAAACGGTTGGTTTATATTCCCGTTCATGTATACTCTTTCATTTACAAAAATATGTATTAGAGTTGAAAGAAAAAAACATTTGTTTGAATTTATTTGCCTTTTGGGAGGAAACGGGTTCAAGGCGGGGACGATAGCTGTTGTCCCGCAAAGGAGGAAATGTCCGTTTTCCGTGTTTTGTGGAATTGGAAGAGGGTATGGCCAATCTTTCAGGCTCTATTAAGAAATATGGGGGAAAGATATAAAAAAGGAGGACAGATTTCTGTCCTCCCGTGAGCCGCAAGCCGGAATCGAACCGGCGACCTTTTCATTACGAGTGAAACGCTCTACCGACTGAGCTATTGCGGCGTTCCCTGAAAAAGCGTTGCAAAGATAGCGTTTCCTTGGCAATTCCGCAACATATCGGGAAATATTTTTTTTGAGAAATAAAAAATGCGACTTTTCACAAGAAAAGTCGCATTTGTAAAATTCGTTGTTCAAACATTTTGGGCACTCCCGTTTTTTTCGGTCATCGCCTCGGGGGAGATTTGCCGCCTGGCTTTCACCTAATAGATTTTGGTACTGTAAACGACTTGAATCCTGATGTTTTCATTGTCGATGTTCGCATAGGTCAATCCGCCCAGATAAGGAACTATGCTGGTGTCGGTCGTATAGGAACTTGTCGTTTTCGAGACGGTTATCGGCACCAATATCATGTCGGAGTCGTAAGAGTAGTCGGCCGAGGGGTTGAGCGAATCGTTGGGGTTCAGAATATGGTTGGGGTCATATTCGAAGATGTTCATGATGTAGTTTTGCAGCCCGGTGAATGTGTAGCTGTTCGAGGTCGAATCGTAGGCGGCATAGAAATAGTTCTTGTCGTCGTTGATCAGCCGGTCGGCAAAAAACTCGTCGATGTTCATCGGTACGACGGCATTGGTCGAAGAGGTGGCATTTCCCCCCTTTCTCATCAGCAGCAGGTATGGTGGCGGAACAATGCCGAGGGCTTTCAAGTCGGCGGGCATGGTTTTGAGGGGGATAGTCATGTTGATGGTGTTGAGCACCCCCACGGTATCGGTGCTGTTGAGGCTCCGCGAGCTGTTGAACGTCTCGATGATTTTGGCCGTGGGGAAAGTTATGGTACCATCATACATCTGAGGCGATTGTATGACGGCCTCGCCCTGGGCTCGCAGCGCATCGACCGAAGCAGCCGGGCTGGCTTCGATGTGGTTGATGGTGGGCGCTTCGTAGGAAGTCATCAAATAGGTGGTCGAAGCGTTCTCGACATAGAGCACATCGGAGTCGTCGCTCACGGTCTTCAACCCTCCGCTGCTGTCGTAGGCATAGGTGCGGTGGTAGACAACGACGGCGGTCGATATGATATAAAGCAGCGTGCCATGACCGAACGTGTTGGTAATGTAGAGACCCTTGAAGAGTTGGTTCATGGCCGAGGTGGTGATGTTGCCACCGCTTTCGAGGTAGAAGTCGTAGAACTTCTTGGCCCACGCCTTTTTCTCCGAAGCCGTGTTGCCGAATGTCTGCTTGATGAAGCGGTAACCGTCATCGTCGAGCAGTGAATCGGGGTAGGATTGTGTAGAGGCTACATAGAAACTGCTACCCAGCTTGTCGGCGGGGTCGTAGTAGTCGGCAGGGTTGAGATTGCTATAAATGGGCACCCGCACGTTGCTTTCGTCGCGGAGCAATTTGTTGAGTTCATACACGGTGAGCTGCATCGGCGCCAGGGAGTCGCCGAAGATGCTGTTGTACTGGAATGCGATTTCGACGCCCACCGAGTCGATCATGTCGGGTTTTACCAGTGTGGTGTCAAACTCGGCCACGGGATAGAACTGTGTGAGATAGTCGGCTTTCACACGACCGTACCCCGGAATGGTGACATCGCCCAGCATCTGCACGATGGTGCGGTTGGGCAGGGAATCGACGGGAAAGGTCGATACCGAATCGGTGTGCTGGGAGTACACATACGAAGAGTCGATGTAGATGGACAGCGAAGTCGTATCGACCGAGAACCCGATGATGCCCGAGTCGTCGTTACACGAAAAGAAAAGTGCTATAAGGAGCAAAGAAAGGGGAAATATCCGTTTGCTTTTCATATCAGAATTATTTATGGGTAGCGGCCCATACGTCGTCGTAGAATTGATTATAGGCGTCGATATATACATCGGGCGACTGATAAGGCAAGAATAGTTTGCCCGAGGCTTGGGCTGCTTCGGCAACCTGCGCGTCGATTTGCGGCGAAGCCTGTATGAGACCGTCGGAATAGCGCATTGCCAACTTCGAGAGGGTCACATAGTCTACGGTCTCATTCAGCCCGAAACCGAGGTCGCTTTCCTGTATGCCTTCCCATAAAAGTTTCGACGGGAAGGTGGCGGGAAGTGGCGTCTCGAATTTGTTGTCGTATATCGAATAGACGATTTTGGCATCTCTGAAAGAGGGGTCTTCGGCATAAGCCTTTTTGATGAACAGGGGGGCAAGTGCCGTGAACCAGCCGTGGCAATGGATAATATCGGGAACCCAACGGAGCTTTTTTACCGTCTCCATGACGCCGCGGACGAAGAAGATGCTCCGCTCATCGTTGTCGTCGAAGTCCTTGCCTTCGTCGTCGACCAAAAGGTTTTTGCGCAGGAAATAGTCGTCGTTGTCGATGAAGTAAACCTGCATGCGGGCCGCTTGTATCGAAGCCACTTTGATAATCAGCGGGTGATCGGTATCGTCGATGATGAGATTCATTCCCGACAAGCGGATTACTTCGTGCAACTGGTTGCGTCGCTCGTTGATATTCCCGTATTTGGGCATGAAGGTCCGTATTTCACGGCCTCGTTCCTGAATACCTTGCGGCAGGTTTCGACATATCGTGGCAATCTCCGATTCGGGAAGATACGGAGTCATCTCTTGTGAAATGAACAATATCTTTTTTGCTTCCATCGTGCAGGTTTCTATAAATTTGTCCGACAAAGATACTAAAAAAAATATCGGAAACGGCCATATCGCCATCGTAGATTAACAGTTTTTGATAATATATTGGCCTGAACAGAAGATTTCTTGCAAAAATTCTCATGAAAAATTCCGCAAGAAAACTTCTTTGTTCGAGTTTTATTTACTTCTTTTGCACCGTTTTTTCAAAACTGGTCATGGAAGTTATTTCGAAAATCTCAGATTTACAAGCGCGTATCGCCGCATATCGCGCCGAAGGCAAACAGATAGGTCTCGTCCCCACGATGGGAGCCTTGCACAATGGCCACCTTTCGCTCGTCAAACGTTGCGTGAGTGAGAACGGTTGTTGTGTGGTGAGTGTTTTTGTCAACCCGACCCAATTCAACGACAAAAACGATTTGTTGCATTATCCGCGTACTCCCGAAGCCGACTGCGCGTTGCTCGAAGGCGCCGGTTGCAACATCGTGTTCATGCCGTCGGTCGAGGAGATGTACCCGCAGCAAGATACCCGTGTTTTCGACCTGGGACCCGTCGCGGCTGTCATGGAGGGGAAATACCGTCCGGGACACTTCAACGGGGTGGCTCAAATCGTCAGCAAACTCTTCGATACGGTAAAACCCGACCGAGCCTATTTCGGCGAGAAAGACTTTCAGCAAATCGCCGTCATCAGGGAGATGAACCGGCAGCTTAAATTCCCGATTGAAATCGTCGCTTGCCCCATCGTGCGCGAAGCCGACGGTATGGCGTTGAGCAGCCGCAACATGCGCCTTACGCCCGGACAGAGAAAAAATGCCGTGAACATTTCGCAAACTCTGTTTAAAAGTCGTACCTTTGCCGCGCAACACTCGGTGGCCGAGACCCTCGCATACGTTGTCGACACCGTCAACCAAGTGCCCGATTTGCGGGTGGAATATTACGAAATCGTCAATGGCGACACCTTGCAACCGGTCACCTCGTGGGACGAAGCTCCCTATATCGTGGGTTGCATTACCGTTTATTGCGGAGAAGTGCGTTTAATCGATAATATCACCTATCGTCCTTAAAAAGAGAAAACATGTTGATAGAGGTACTGAAATCAAAAATCCACCGCGTAACCGTAACACAAGCCGACCTTAACTACATTGGAAGCATCACCATCGACGAGGAGTTGCTCGAAGCCGCCAACATCATCGAAGGCGAACGTGTGCATATCGTCAACAACAACAACGGCGAACGCTTCTCGACCTATGTCATCAAAGGCGAACGGGGTTCGGGCATGATTTGTCTCAACGGAGCCGCAGCCCGCAAGGTACAGCCCGGCGACATTGTCATCATCATCGCTTATGCCATGATCGACGCCGAGGAGGCTCGCAGCTTCAAGCCCACGGTCATCTTCCCCGACACGCAGACCAATCGTCTGTTACAGAAGTAAGCCGGTGAACCCCGCACGCATGAGATTCGGGGTATGCACATGAAATCGACATTCCGGAGTGGCGCTGCATCAACACCTTCCGGATTTGTTGGTTACAAGAGGGTGGGGGAATGACATTCCGCCCGCCGAGAACGAAACTTATTAGACAGAAAATATATGTTTGAAAATTTAAGCGAGAAACTCGAACGGTCATTCAAAGTGCTCAAAGGCGAAGGCCGTATCACCGAAATCAACGTAGCCGAAACCTTGAAAGAGGTGCGCAAAGCGCTGCTCGATGCCGATGTCAATTACAAGGTCGCCAAGCAATTTACCGACACGGTAAAGGCCAAAGCCATGGGTATGAATGTGCTCACCGCGGTAAAACCCGGCCAGCTCATGGTGAAAATCGTTCACGACGAACTCGCCGAACTCATGGGCGGAAAAGCGGTCGACATCGATGTTACCGGCTCTCCGGCCATTATCTTGATGTCGGGACTCCAAGGTTCGGGTAAAACCACCTTCTCGGGCAAGCTGGCCCAGATGTTGCGCACCAAGCGGGCTAAACGTCCCATGCTCGTGGCCTGCGACGTGTATCGCCCCGCCGCCATCGAACAGTTGCGAGTGCTCGGTGAGCAAATAGGGGTACCGGTCTATTCCGAGCCCGACAACAAAAAGCCCGTCGAGATAGCTCAAAACGCCATAAAAGAGGCCCGCAAGCAAAATTGCGACCTTGTCATCATCGATACCGCCGGTCGTCTGGCCGTCGATGAGGAGATGATGAACGAAATCGAAGCCCTGAAAAAAGCCATCAAGCCGCAGGAAATCCTCTTCGTGGTCGATGCCATGACCGGTCAGGACGCCGTGAACACGGCCAAAGCCTTCAACGACCGTCTCGACTTCACCGGCGTCGTGCTCACCAAGCTCGACGGTGATACCCGCGGTGGTGCAGCCCTCTCGATACGCACCGTTGTAAACAAGCCCATCAAGTTTGTGGGTACGGGCGAGAAAATGGAGGCACTCGACACCTTCCACCCCGAGCGTATGGCCGACCGTATTCTCGGCATGGGCGACATCGTATCGCTCGTGGAGCGGGCGCAAGAACAGTATGACGAAGAAGAAGCCCGTCGCCTGCAAAAGAAAATTGCCAAGAACCAGTTCGACTTCAACGACTTCATCGGACAGATACAGCAGGTCAAGAAGATGGGTAACCTCAAAGACCTGGCCTCGATGATTCCCGGTGTGGGCAAAGCCATCAAGGACATCGACATCGACGACGACGCCTTCAAGAGCATCGAAGCCATCATACAATCGATGACTCCTCTCGAACGCAGCCGTCCCGAGATTCTCAACAGCAGCCGTCGCCAGCGCATCGCCCGCGGTAGCGGAACCTCGATACAGGAGGTGAACCGTCTCATCAAGCAATTCGACGACATGCGCAAGATGATGCGTATGATGACACAGGGAAAAAATCCCGCACGCATGATGAGTCAGTTCAAACGTCGCTAAAACAGTTATCCCGCCAATATAGAAAACGAGAAAGTTCTGCTTTCTCGTTTTTTTGTAACTTTTTCGCAGGGTGGGCGTCTATGAGAGAAAGGCCCGCTACTTGGTGCGATGAGGTGGTATATATGCAAGGAGGAGGGGTTCCCTCCGTGATTGCATGTGGCATTATGCGGCCGGGAAATAGGATTTTCCCTTGTTGGGAGACCACCCCATAATCGCGGGGATTCGGCTTCTGTTTTTATGTCGTAAGAAAAAATACAGAAAGGAGGTACGGGTCGAAACGGAAAACTTTGTTATCGTTTGTCACAACCTTTTATTTTACCTATATTTGTACCATTCATTATGAGAAAAGCAGCAATTATGAAAAAAGCCCTTTGGGGCATGATGGGTTGCCTCCTGGCACTTTGTGCCTGTAACGAAACACCATCGAGCTATCGCGTCGAAGGTGTGTTGAAAGACTCTACGTTCGATGGCCGCACCATCTACATCAGGCAGCGCGACAACCGCACCAACATCGACAGTACGCGCGTCGAAGGAAACCGGTTTGTGTTTCGAGGCGCTATTGATACGGCGGTAATCTGCGAAGTATATTTAGGTCGCAACGAATATTCCCTTTTCATACTCGAAAACGGCCACATCACACTCGACCTCTACGACCACCTCAACCCACAGGGCAGCCCGATGAACGAGAAGATGGCCAGTATCTTGAAGACCATAAACCGTCTGGAAGAGACCTACATGGCCCAACTCGACTCCTTCAACAGAAGCTATTGGGCGAAAGAGGGCCTGAAAGAGCCTCGCAGCGTGGCGGAAATTCCCGAAGAGATACTTAATGAGCAACTGGTGCTCCTTCAAACGCCATGGGAACAGACCGAAGATTCCATACGCAACGACCTTCTCACCCATCACAACAACGATGCGCTGGGGCAACTCATCTTGTACGCCGGGTTGTTGCCTTACGATGTAAATGAGCAGATGGAGATTCTCGACCAGCTGGGGCCTTGGGTGAAATCGAGAAAAGACATGCAACGGAAAATAAAAACCCTCGAAGCTCAGAAGGAAACACTTCCCGGACAACCGTATGTCGACATTGAAGGCCGCGACGTCGAAGGCAAGGAAATCGCGCTCTCCGACTTCCTCGGGAAAGGCAATTATGTGCTGGTAGACATGTGGGCGAGCTGGTGCGGCCCCTGCAAGCAGGAGATACCCAACCTGGCCCACCTGCACAATAAATACAAAGACCACGGTCTTACCGTGGTGGGGCTCTTTGTGTGGGACAAAGAGAAAAACCTGAAAAAGTCCGTCGAGAAAGAAAAAATCACCTGGCCGCAAATCTTCGACGCCGAAGACGTCGCTCGCAAGGCGTATGGCGTAGACGGAATCCCCCATATCATGCTCATCTCGCCCGACGGCATCATTCTCGAACGGAACCTGCGCGGGAAAAACATGATTGCGACAATCGACAAACTCTTACAAAATAAACCATAACCCATATGCAATTAATTGACGGAAAAGCCATCTCGGAACAGATAAAGCAGGAAATCGCTGCCGAAGTTTCCGAAATCGTAGCCCGCGGAGGCAAACGCCCGCACCTGGCCGCCATCTTGGTAGGTCACGACGGCGGTAGTGAAACCTATGTCGCCCACAAGGTGAAAGCCTGCGAACAGTGCGGCTTCAAATCGACCCTCATTCGCCACGAGGACGACATCACCGAAGAAGAGCTCTTGCAAGAAGTGGACCGCTTGAACAACGACCCCGATGTCGACGGTTTCATCGTGCAGTTGCCTCTGCCCAAGCACATCTCCGAGCAACACATCATCGAGGCCATCGACTATCGCAAGGACGTCGACGGTTTCCACCCCATCAACGTGGGTCGCATGTCCATCGGTCTGCCCTGCTTCGTATCGGCTACCCCGGCCGGTATCATGGAGCTGCTCAAACGTTACGACATCGATACCAAGGGCAAACACTGTGTCGTGCTGGGTCGCAGCAACATCGTCGGCAAACCGGTTGCCACCCTCATGATGCAGAAAACCAACCCCGGCAATGCCACCGTTACCGTGTGCCACAGCGCCTCGAAAAACCTCAAAGAGATGTGCCGCGAAGCCGATATCATCATTGCCGCCCTCGGTCAGCCCAATTTTGTGACTGCCGACATGGTGAAAGAGGGTGCCGTCATTATCGACGTGGGAACCACCCGTGTGCCCGACGCCTCGAAAAAATCGGGCTTCCGTCTCAACGGTGACGTGCTCTTCGACGAAGTGGCACCAAAGTGTTCCTTCATCACCCCCGTTCCCGGTGGAGTAGGGCCCATGACCATAGTATCGCTCATGCGCAACACCTTGCTGGCCGGCAAAAAAGCCATCTACAAGTAATCCGTCAAAAAGACTCTGTATGAGAATGTGTCGTTTTCTCATACCCTTCCTTCTTTTGGGCAGTGTAACCCTCTCCGCGCAGAAGAGGATTACACTGGTTTTTGCAGGAGACCTCATGCAGCACCAGGCACAAATCGATGCCGCCCGCAACAGTAGCGGCGGGTATGATTACGGCGACTGCTTCACGGCTGTGCAACCGCTGGTTTCCGAGGCCGACTTGGCTATTGCCAATCTCGAAGTCACGCTCGCCGGCAAGCCCTATCGGGGCTATCCGGCCTTCTCTTCGCCCGATGAATTTCTTTATGCGGTAAAAGAGTGCGGATTCGATATACTGCTTACCGCCAACAACCATTGTCTCGACCGCGGCCGTCGCGGTTTCGACCGCACCTTGCTGATGCTCGATTCGCTCTCTCTGCTGCGTGCCGGTACCTACCGCGATGAGAACGACCGGCAGCGCCGTTATCCCTTGCTGATAGAGCAGAAGGGGTTCCGCCTCATGTTGCTCAATTATACCTATGCCACCAACGGCCTGTCGGAAACGCCGCCGCGCATCGTCAATCGCATCGACCGGGCCCTTATGCAGCGCGACATTGCCCGTGCCCGCATGGCGCAGCCCGATGCCATCATCGCCTGCATGCATTGGGGCACCGAGTATAAGACGTTGCCCGATGACGCGCAGCGACAGTTGGCGCATTGGCTCCTGTCGCAAGGTGTCACGCATGTCGTCGGTTGCCACCCCCACATGGTGCAACCCATGGAATTGCTCACCGACAGCCTCGGAGGCAAACATGCGATTGTCTATTCGTTGGGGAATTTTATCTCGGGTATGACCCTTGCCGGTACCGATGGGGGAGCCATCTTCACCCTGACCCTCGAAAAAGACTCGATGGGGCGCACAATCCTTGCTCAATGTGGGTATGAATTGGTGTGGACCGGCCGTCCACGTCTCACGGGTGACTGCCGTTACCGGCTCTATCCGGTGACGATGCCCCGCGACTCCCTTTCTTCTGCGGCATACCGTCGTATGCAAGAGTATGCCGGGCGCACCCGTCGACACCTCGACGAGCACAACAAAGAGGTCGATGAATGGAAAAGGCAATAAAAAAATCGACAAAAAATTTGCAGAATCACAGAAAACCCCTATCTTTGCATCGCTTTTTCAGAAGCAAACGACATGGTGAATGTAGCTCAGTTGGTTAGAGCGTCGGATTGTGGTCCCGAAGGTCGTGGGTTCAAGCCCCATCTTTCACCCCGAAGAGTTGCCGGAAGTTTCCGGCAACTCTTTTTTTATCCTTCTCTGCCCCGGCTCGCTGTTTGAGCATCAGCTACTTTATAAATCCCGGGGAGTCTTCGGTCTCATTTTTGCATTTATAAAAAGAAAATATTATCCGACGACATGTTTTGTCGTCGTCACTCCTTATATTTGTCGCAAAAGGTCGGAAACATGGCAAAGGTAAATCAAATAAGAAGGCTGGGAATCATCATCAACAAACTTCGGCATGTCGATTGCATACCTGCACCCGAATTGCTTGAATATGTAAAAAGGGTCATGTCGCAGCAATGTGGTGAAGAAACCGGCTACACATTGCGTACGTTGCAACGGGACTTCGGTACGATAAAAACGTTGTTCGGCATCGAGATTAGTCACGGGAACGGTGGGTACGGTATTGTACCAAACGACAATCTGGCCAATTTCCACGAAGAGCTCTTGTGTAATTTCGAAATACTCAATGCCATCGACAGTGACAGCGCCATACAGCAATATGTCCTTGCCGAACATCGTCGGCATGCTTCAAGCACCCATATTGCCGACATACTCGATGCCATACGCAACAGGTTGACGGTAGAATTTGACTACACCCTTTTCCGTCATAACAATTCGGTCGTTTCCAAACAGATAGAGCCATACTATCTCAAAGAATCGCAACATCGCTGGTATCTTGTGGGATATGATACCGATAAAAAACTCAAATGTTTCGCACTCGACCGCATCTCCCTTTTCCGCATTGCTGCCGACCGGCCGTTCGCCCGCCGGGAAGATATTGATATACCGGCCTTGTTCAGGGAAAGTTTCGGCATTTGGAACGACCCGCAGATGCCTGTCGAGGAAATCATCTTGCGGTATGACTCACTCGATGGGGAATTTGTCAAGACATTGCCGTTGCATGAATCACAAGAAATCGTGTCGGACGATGATCGTGGTCTCGTCATAAAAGTACACCTGCGCATCACCAACGATTTTGTCATGGAACTTCTCTCGCGAAGCCGTTCGGTCGAAGTCCTCAAACCGGCCTCGCTGCGTCAAAGACTCTATGACATTTATGTGCAAGCGATTGAACGTAACACCCCCGAAAACCATGAATAAGCAGTCTGCCCGAAAAGAGGTTTCCTCGTCAACCCCGAAAGCTCCCCGAAAGCCGTTAAAAAATGGCGCATCGTCGGAAGAGGTGTGCTCCAAGGGAAAAAACGTGTCCGACGAGACGAAAGCCAAAGCCAAAGCGACACCCGCCAAGACCGGGAAAAATTCCACATCGGTAAAAAAGAATCCCGACAAGAGTGCTGCCAAGTCTGGTTCCAATCCGAAATCCCAATCTAAAATCCAAAAGGAAATAGAGGCCATGTGTCTCGACAAGAATAGTATTTATTATTATATCAACAAGCGAAAAGAAGAAGAAAAAGTCAGAGGAATCGAGACATGTAGTTCTGCCAATACTGACAAGAGACAAATAGACCGGATTGTGTATGACGAGGAATTGAACAGCTACATAACCTATTTTGACAATGGCGAATTCGAATACGGATATGTCGATGAAGATGACGAAGAAGAAACCGAAGTCGATACCGTAAATATATACGCAAACTCCGTCACCCCTGCCGGTCATGGCAGTGAGGGCAGAAAGAATATAAAAAAAACGTATAAAAAAAGAACACCGAACAAGAAAGATGGAAAAGGGGCACCTCGGGGTCTTGTTTCGGCTAAGAAGGAGATATACCCCTCTTTTGGGACGGTGTTCCGGGGAACGATTGTCGTGATCGTGCTTCTGTGCGTAGCCATTGACATTTTCCTTGTCAGACCGTACGAACAGAAGAGGGAAGAATTATATGCCCCGCGCAAATATAAGTCGCACTTCAATCTCGACCCGAACAGGCCGCTGACGGAAATTGGAGATCTTGACTATGAAAATCGCACGGTAACCTACACTTCTCCCATGCCCAAGGATACGATACTCCCTCCGTCACCCTTGCCCAAACTGACCAAGGAAGATTATCTCGAAGAGCCTCTCAATCTCTATGAAGACTATTACGAAATGTTTTACGACTATTATCACGACTGAAAAATCGATTCTTGCAAAAGATGCTCTAATAATTGTTTTACCTGAAAAATTATGCTTATGACACCCGCAGATTATGAACACCTCGTAGGTGAATATTTCAGAAGATTGGGTTATCGCGTTACCGTAACCCCGGCCAGTAATGACTATGGCATCGACATCATCGCTACAAAAGAGAATTTTTAACCAAAATACATTCTTATGAAAGGAAAAAATATTTATACACAACAAGAAATCGAGCAATTGCGAGATCTTATTAGGAAGAGAAACAGTGCGTCGGCTGTTGAACAAAAAAGTATACGTCAAAAAATGCGGAAGATGGGCTTTTGGGGACGTGATGATTGGGGTATAATTGATTGTTCCGAAACAGACTTGGATAAGCTCATCGAATTAGGGTATATAAAACTTATTGATGGAACTAAACCCATGAAGAGTGTGCCGATAGGACGCAGAGATATTCTGCCGATTAATCGTCAATGCAATGTAAAATTGGAGAAAATGAGTGGTTTACAATCAATTGAAGACGTCAAACATGAAGGCTTTTCGGGATTTATATCGGTAACGAAACTTCGAGAAGACGGTTGCTCTATTCCGACGGGCGCTGGGGTATATCTGGTAGTAAGGGCGACGAAAACCGCACCGCGATTTTTATCCGAAGGCACCGGTGGCTATTTTAAGGGAAAAAATCCGAATGTAAGTATTGAAGAGTTGCAAGCAAATTGGGTCGACGACACTTGTGTGCTTTATATTGGCAAAGCAACTTCGTTGCGAAAACGATTAAAGCAATATATCGATTTTGGCGAAGGTCGATCAGTCGGGCATTGGGGAGGTCGGTATATCTGGCAGTTGGAAGACGCCGACCAGTTGCTTTTATGCTGGAAAGAAACTCCGAATGAAGATCCCAAATCGGTCGAGAGCGCATGGATATCTTCTTTCAAATCGATCTATGGCGTGCGACCGTTTGCGAACTTACAGGGATAAAACCTCGAAAAGGTGCTATGGAATGATTCCGTTTTTTTTATCGAAAGCAAGTGATTCTTGTGCAGCCGGGATTTTCCCGACTGCACATTGTTTTTTGAAATAGGATACCCGCCCGAATGCTCGGCCCGGGATTCTCCGAACGATGCCTGGCCGTTTTCAACGATGACCGATGGCGTGCTTGCCGATGAGCATTGTGAGATAATTTCGATATTTGTCGAAGTAGTAAATGGATAATGGGAGAGGGAGACAATGGGATTGACGAGATAAAATATTGTATGCGATATGTTAGAAAGCAATGTTTACAAACATGGGGATAAATTTGGAGGGGAAAGAAAGAATCTCTAAGTTTGCCAGTCCTGACCAAACCCAATCCAAGAGTTTCGAGGGGGCGGGGAGTGAGGAGGGGATTTCCCGGGAGGGTGAACCCGCAGTCGCTCCGGCCAAGAGGCGTACCGCGGCGCAGCGGTACGAGTCGTCATCACCCCCCATCGGCCGAGCGCCGAGCGCAGGGGGAGAAGCCTTGCCGTCCGGAGCGCCGGGCGGGAAAAGGCCCCCGACCGAGCCGGCCATGCCGCTTGGTGGCGAGCCGCCAACCTCCCGCCGATCACCCCCGGCCGCAGAAAAAACATCACCCCGTTCCCAAAATCCGCCCTGTATGTGGTGCAATTTGAGGGGAGGGAGGGGGGGGGATGACCCTTTTTGGGGAGAAGAAAAAGAAGCGGGTGCGGGGCAAAAGAGTGGCAAAAAGCCCTTTGGAGCAGAGAGTGGTTGAAAAAAGGCGAAAAAAAGTTTCGCGTGTAAATGGCTGACGGATAGGGGGAAGGGGGAAGGTTGGAAAAAAGTTTCAAAAAAAGTGGCAAAAAGATTTGGAGGGGAATAAAAAAGCCTCTATCTTTGCACCCGCTTTCCCGAT
>DVLI01000005.1 GCA_018715595.1 Candidatus Caccoplasma merdavium
GGGGTGAGGGTCTCGGCCTCGATGCGCGGGCGCGTTGCATGGCTGTTGTTGTAGAAGTCGACATAGGCGCGACCGAGAGAGTCGGTCTCCAACGCCGGATTCCAATAGAGCGTGCGACGGTAGTCTGCCTCATCGGGCAACACGCCGTGGCTGTAATCGGCATGATAGAACTCCGCCGGCATGGAATAGCCTTGCAGGCGCGTCAGCCGGTAACCCGGCTTTTCGTATTTATACTTGTCGTCGGGATAGGGTATGAGCCGTATGACTACACTGTCCATATTTTCCGTAATCTGTATGCGTTCTATACTCCGCAATGGTATAGTCTCTACACAATTCAAACTGTTCCAATTATCGCCACAGAACTTATAAACTTCGTCCCGTAACAAGAAATGGACGCGACGTCCCCGATAAAAACAATCGCGTATAAGTTTTAAACGCAACGTTATCGGATCCATAACATACATATACCTATCGAGAAAATAGGGATTGGTGCGACGGAGAAAATCGACGATATTATCGGCATAGTCGCGCACCTGGGTGTCGATCATCTTATCGACCTCCTCGGCCACGACATACTCGATGGCCGGACGTTGGGAGGCCATTAACTTTCGGGCCTTGACCTCCACTTCGCCAAGGTTGTGCACCTTGATGCTGTCGGGCAACTCCGAGACCAGGGTATCGGGCAGGTCGTAGGTTTCATCGGTGTAGGTGATGGACGAGGGGCTCTTCTCGGCCAGCTCCGTCTCTTCGGCATTCAGGCTCCGGGCCGTAGGGCTGAAATACCGGTCGAGTTCGACCAGGTAGGGGGCGTTCTTCTTTTTCCCCCGCTTGTTGGTGATTTGGGTCTGTATCACCATGTCGTTTTTCCCCCAGATGTCGCTGTCGGAGAGGAAGGTGAAGCGTCCCAGCGAATCGGTGAAGCAATGCCCCCGGCTGTTGGTCAACTCGGAATAGACCCAGACCGACAGTTCCACGCCGGCTTTGGCGCGGGCACCGCGGAGACGGTAGTCGTAGACCTGTCCCTGCACCATGATGCCCTCTTCGACCCGGTGGACGGGCTCGAAGGGTTCCACGCCGGCCTGCTGACGCCACTCGTAACGCCGCCAGCCCTGCACCAGCAGCAACAGGTCGAGTGCCGCCCGGTGTTCGGCGTCGTCGGACTCGAAGTAGTATCCGATGTCTTCGATGTATCCCTTGACGTCGGACTCCAACAGCAGGTTGGCCGACAGCGTGCTGGCGTAGTGCGTGGGTATCTCGGTGACGGCATCGCGCACCGATACCGACAGGGTCGTTGCCACCGGGCTGCCTTCCGCATCTGTGACGTGCAGCGGCAGGGTGATTTTTTCGTAAGGCCGGTAGCTGCTTTTCTGCCCGTCGGCGGTGATGTGCAGCTGTTGGTCGTCTCTTTGATGGTAGGCCAACCGCTCGCCGAGGACTTCGCCTGCGGGGGTGAAGAGCGTGATTTGCTGCACGCCGGCGGGAAAGTCGGCCTTGCTCAGGTGAAGCTCGGCTTCTTCCTGTCCGCGCAGGTCGGCGACTTCGAAGGCGTGGGCAATGCCCCGGCAACTGACGGTGAGGCCGACCCACCCGCCTTTGTGGTTCTGGCTTCGCCTTATCTTGATGTGCAGGCTGTCCCGATGGCTGTTGTCGACCCGGAGGGTGTAGCCTGCGGCTTTGGCCTCGGGCAGGGTGTAACGGTAGGTCTTTCCGTTATAGCTGATTTCGGCACGGCAGGGTTTGTCGCCGGGGGTGAGGGTGAAGCTTCCCATACCGCAGTGCAGGGTTTCCAATGTTGCAACGGGGCGCTCGTCGGAGTCGTACACGGTGCCGCTTACCGCCACGCTGCGACCTTCGTCGTCGACGGCCTTGAAGGCCACTCGGCCGGGCAACCCCTCGACCAGCTCTCCGCCTTCGGGGTAAAAACTCAGGTTCAGCGATTTGTAGTCGGGTGCGGCCGCGCGTTCTTCGGGCACTCGCTGGGAGCGCGGGTAGCGGGTGATTTTCATGGCATACTGCCCCGGCTCTTCGGGTCGGTCGAAAACCGGGAACACCCGCGTATAGTAGCTGCCTTCCCAGTTGAGCATCACCCGTGTGTAGGCGCGCACTTCGTAGAAGCCGCCTACCAGCAGCGGCGAGGTGAGGTCGAACTCGCCGTGACACCGCCCCTCCTCTATCTTCAACTTCTTCGTCTCGACGATACGCCCCTCGGGGGTGAGCAGCTCGACATAGAGCACCTTACTCATCTCGGTGGGTCGCAACTGCGGCGCGGTGACCACATAGGCGGCAAACCACATGGTCTCGCCCAGGTAGTAGCCCGTATTGTCGAAGTGCAGGTAGACCTTCTCCTGCGGATTATACTTACCGAAATGATTGTAGGCCTTCACCCAATCGGCCATCGCCAGTATGCTGCTGTCGACCTGGGATAAAAGTCGCTCGGGGAAACAAACCCCCAACATAAGCAAAAGCCCTACTAAAAAACATCGGCCATTCATCTCTTTCCTGAAATTTCTGATTGTTGCAATTTATATAAAAAAGGAGGATTTATCAAGCTTTTTGCCAACAATTTGTCACCTTTTTGTTCATCATTAAACAAGAAGCCCTCTATCCCCAAAAACGGGCAGAGGGCTTCGTATCGGAATCGGGGAAACGAGACTCAGGAAACTTCGGCAAAAAGCTCGAAAGGTTGTGCCGAGGTTATCGTCACCTCATAAAAACGGCCGATGTGCAAAGGCTTCGTCTTCTCGATGAGAATTTCGGGGTCGACTTCGGGCGAATCGTACTCGCTGCGCCCCACATAGTAGTCGGCCTCCTCGCGGTCGACAATGACCCGCAGGCGCTGCCCTACCTTGGACCGGTTCACTTCGAGGGAGATTTCTTCCTGCTCGGCCATCAAGGTGTCGAGCCGTTGCTGTTTCACGGCATCGGGCACATCGTCGGTGTAATGGCCGGCCGAATAGGTTCCCTCCTCCTCGGAATAGGCAAATGCTCCCATGCGCTCGAAACGGGCTTCACGCACGAACTGCAACAGTTCACGGAAGTCGGCCTCGGTCTCGCCGGGGAATCCCACCATGAGGGTCGTGCGCAGGTGAATGCCGGGTACCTCCCTGCGGATACGGGCCAACAGCTCTTCGGTCTCGCGGCGGGTCACATGCCGGTGCATGCGCGCCAGGACGCTGTCGCTGATGTGTTGCAGGGCGATGTCGAGGTACTTGCACACGTTGTCGTGACGGGCCATGACGGGGAGCAGGTCGAGCGGGAAACGGTCGGGGTAGGCATAGTGCAGCCGTATCCACTCCACACCGGGAGTGGCGGCCATGCGGTCGACGAGCTCGGCAATGCGGAACTCCCCGTAGAGGTCTTTTCCGTAATAGGTCAGGTCCTGTGCGATGATTTGGAACTCTTTTACGCCCCGGGAGACGAGTATCTCCATCTCGGCCACGATGTCTTCGATGGGTCGTGAGACGTACCGACCGGTAATGATGGGTATGGCACAGTAGGCGCACATGCGGTCGCACCCCTCGGCAATCTTCACATAAGCATAGTGGGGAGGAGTGGTCAACTCGCGTTGAAGGCGCAAATCTCCGTGGTAGGCTTCGCCCAAATCGGCCAGCAGGTCGGTGTAATCAAATTTTCCATAGAACTTGTCGACCTCGGGTATCTCGCCCATCAACTCGGTCATGTAGCGCTGCGAAAGGCAACCCATGACATAGAGCTTGCGAATCTTGTGACGTGCCTTGGCCTGCACGCACGAGAGAATCATGTTGATTGACTCCTCCTTGGCGTCGCCGATGAAGCCGCAGGTGTTGACGACGACTATTTCACCTTTGACCTCGGGTGCGTCGTGATGCACGTCGTAACCGGCCTCGCGGAATTGCCGCATGAGAAACTCCGAGTCGACGAGATTCTTGGAACAACCGAGGGTAATGAAATCGATGCGATTCTTTATCATGTCGGGGGGGGGTATTAATTATCGCCGAAAAGCGAATCGACAAATTCGCGGCGACGGAACGGCTGCAAATCCTCGATGCCTTCGCCGAGGCCGATATATTTCACCGGGGTCTTGAACTGGTCGGAGATGCCGATGACGACGCCGCCCTTGGCGGTACCGTCGAGCTTGGTAATGGCCAGTGCCGTGACCTCGGTGGCAGCGGTGAACTGCCGAGCCTGCTCGAAGGCATTCTGCCCCGTAGAGCCGTCGAGCACGAGGAGGACCTCCTGCGGGGTGCCGGGCACCACCTTGTCCATCACCTTCTTTATTTTGGTAAGCTCGTTCATAAGCCCCACCTTGTTGTGGAGACGGCCGGCGGTATCGATAATCACGACATCGGCATTGTTGGCCTTGGCCGAACTCAGCGTATCGAAAGCGACCGACGCCGGATCGGCACCCATCTTCTGCTTCACGACGGGAACACCCACCCGCTCGCCCCAAATCGAAATCTGCTCGACGGCGGCGGCTCGGAAGGTATCGGCCGCACCGAGGTAGACGTTGAGGCCGTTTTTCTTGAATTGGTAAGCCAGCTTTCCTATCGTGGTGGTCTTCCCCACTCCGTTCACACCCACCACCATGATGACATAGGGACGGGTAGCCCCCGCGGGAACGACAAAATCGTTTTCGTCGCCCGTGTTGTTCTCGGTGAGCAGCGCAACGATTTCCTCGCGTAGGATATTTTTCAACTCCGAAGTCGAGAGATATTTATCGCGGGCCACACGCTGTTCGATGCGTTCGATGATGCGCAGGGTCGTCTCCACCCCTACATCGGAGGTGATGAGAATCTCTTCGAGGTTATCGAGTATATCGTCATCGACGGTCGACTTCCCGGCTACGGCACGGGCCAGTTTCGAGAACATTCCCTCTTTGGTCTTGGCCAGACCTTTGTCGAGGGTCTCTTTTTTCTCTTTTTGGAAAAAATCAAAAAATCCCATATTGGTTTGGTTTTAACGCACACCGCCCGGTCGATGGAGAGAAAAGACTTGACGGCCGCTATTTCTTTTTTCGGTTTCTCAATCAAAAATGCCTTCTATCGCCTCCTCTTCGAGATTGACATCGGGCTCGGGCAGATTTTCCTTCGGCACACTCGGGTCGATCAAGCCTTCGCAAGGTATGAATATCGTCGAGTCGACCGCAAAAGTATCGACCGGTGTATAGATGAGAGTCGAATCGGCATAAACTTTCTTTATATACAGGGCATATATGGGCAACGCCGTGTTGGCACCCTGCCCGTCGGCCATCTTGTCAAAATGGATAGAGCGCTCTTCACCGCCCACCCACACGCCGGTGGCCAGCGAGGGTGTGAAGCCCATGAACCAACCGTCGGAGTTGTTGTTGGTGGTTCCCGTCTTGCCGCCCATCTGTGCCTTGATGCCATAGCGGTAACGCAAGCGGATTCCGGTTCCGTGGTCGATGACATCGCACATCATGGGGAGCATTTTGAGGTAGGTCGACTCGCTGAACACCTCCGACACCTGGGGGGCAAAGTCGGTGATGACATTGCCGTAGTTGTCTTCGATGCGGGAGACGTAGATGGGGTCGATGCGCAACCCGTGGTTGGAAAAGGCGGTGTAGGCCGTCACCATCTCCTCGACCGACACGTCGGCCGAGCCGAGGCAGAGAGCCATCACCGGGTCGATGTATCCCTTGATGCCGAACGAGTGCATGAGCCGCACGAGAGACTGGGGCGAAAGGCGGCTCATGAGATAGGCCGAAATCCAGTTGACCGACTTGGACAACCCCCAACGCAAGGTGACATATTCACCCGAGCGTTCGTTGGTCGAGTTGCGGGGCGACCATACTTCGCCCGTGGCCCGGTCGAAAATATTGGGCTGCACGTTGGGCGCCAAGTCGCAGGGCGAATAGCCTTCCTCCATGGCCAACGTATAGAGATAGGGTTTGATGGTCGAGCCGACCTGCCGACGGCTGTCGGAGACCATGTCGAACTTGAAGTTGCGATAATCGATGCCCCCCACATAAGCCTTGACATGCCCGCTGCGGGTATCGACCGACATCATGCCCGTGCGCAGCAGGGTCTTGCAATAACGTATGGAGTCCATCGGCGTCATCGTCGTGTCGAGGGGCCCGTTCCACGAGAAGAGGCGCATGGGCACGGGTGTCGAGAAAGAGGCTTCGATTTCGGCATCGGTGGCGTCGTTGGCTTTCAACACCCGATACCGCTCGCTTTGCTCCTTGGCCCGCGTCATGATGGCAGCCACCTCATCGGGGGTAAGGTCCTCGGTAAACGGCCCGTATGGCTTATCTTTTGTCTCGGCTTCGAAACGCGGTTGGAGATAGCCGCCCAGATGCTCGGCTACGGCCTCTTCGGCATAAGCCTGCATGCGGGTGTCGATGGTGGTGTAGATTTTAAGTCCGTCGGTATAGAGATTATAAGGCGTTCCGTCGGCCTTGTGGTTTTTGTTGCACCAGCCATAAAGCGGATTGGTGGCCCAGGCTATCGAGTCATCGACAAACTGCTGCCGTTGCCACCCCCTGTAATTGCTCCGTTTGGGCTCACGCGCCGTCATCATTTGGCGGATATGCTCCCTGAAATAGGGTGCCACGCCGGCTTCATGGTTGACCCGGGTGAAATGGGTCGTTATGGGAAGCGCCTGCAAAGAGTCACGCTCGGCGAGCGTAAGGTAGTCGGCCTTATACATCTGGTCGAGGACAACGTTGCGGCGTTCGAGCGAACGGTCGGGATAAAGTATGGGGTTGTAGATGCGGGGGTTCTTGCACATGCCCACCAGCACGGCAGCCTCCTCGACAGTAAGTTCCTTGGGGCTCTTGCCGAAGTAGATGGTCGCCGCCGACTGCAACCCCACGGCCTCGAAGAGGAAGTCGAACTTGTTGAGGTACATGTTCACAATCTCTTCCTTGGTGTAGAAATACTCCAACTGCACGGCTATGACCCACTCGATGGGTTTCTGGAAAAGACGCTCCTTGACATTCCCCGCCGTGGGCGAATAGAGCAACTTGGCCAACTGCTGGGTAATGGTGCTACCGCCGCCGGCGCTCTTCTGCCGCAACAGTCCGCGCTTGACAACAGCCCGCAACAAAGCCTTGAAGTCGATTCCCGAGTGTTCATAGAAACGCACGTCTTCGGTGGCCAACAGCGCGTCGATGACCGGCTGCGAGATTTGGTCATAGTCGATGGAGATGCGGTTGCCCTGTTCGAGGTAATACCGGCCGATGGGTACCATATCGGCCGAATAGATTTCCGACGCCAATTTGTCTTTGGGGTTCTGCAACTCCTCGATGGGGGGCATATAGCCGATGCGGCCTTTGGAGATGGCCGAGAAAAGGCAATAAACACCTATGGCCACGGCCACAAAGAGCGTCCACAATACGATGACAATGACCCGGGTTATATCTTTTTTCCCGCTCTTTTTCGGGGGAGAAGAATCGGCTTTCTTTTTCGGAGGAAACAGTGTTGACATCTGTAATGTATTTTATTCGGCGACAAGGCAGATACAGACGACCTACGCGTCGGCACATATTCGTGTCAAAGATAATACAAAAAATCTTTCCCTGCCGAAAAATGGCAGGGAAAGATTTTATTTCGCATTCGCAAAATGGAATCTCTATTCCTCCCCGGCGAGGGAGAATTTGGCGGCAGCGGCCCGGCGGTCGAACTTCAACAGGTAGGTGTCGGGGGCAGGCAGACGTGAAACGACGGGAAAGAGCTCGGGATTCTTCTGTATGGCGGGATAGAGATAAAGCGGCGTGGAGCTGAATCCGAGTTGTTCGAGTATGACATAGTCGACCTTCTTCTTGCACAAGTCCTTCACCACGTCGTCGGGATTCTGCGAGAAAAGATAGCGCTCGGGAAAATGCGACGGGGCAAAGTAAGAATACAGTTCGGGTTTGCGGCAGGCCACCACGGTACCGGCAGGGAGCTGCCGCTCCATGGCCTTGGCCAACTCGAAATAGTTGCGATAGGCCGGCGGGAAAGGCCGACGAGCTGCATCGGACTGTGCCGAGAGGGGCTTCATCACGGGGATAGCCAACAAGAGCAACACATAGACCCAACGTCCCAAGAGCACCTTGTCGAGCGACATCTTGAAGAAATAGCGGCCGACCAGCACAACAAGGTTATACACCCCGTAATAGAAGAAGAGGTAAAGGAAGGGAGCCACAGGCACCACATAACGGCTGCCGTTGCCGCCGTGCCAGAGGGCAAAGAGGCCGATATTGGCCAAGAGGAACCCGAGGAACGGGAAACGGAGATTTTTCCCGCCCAACACCCAGCAGCCATAAACAATCACCGCCAGGACAAGCAGCCCGGCCACCCAGCCGCCGAAACCCGACGGGTGGGCATAGTCGATGGTGAGGAACGGAAAGAGTATCTCACGGAAACCTTTGAGCACCGTTTCATCGAAATTGGTTACCATCTTCGACATCATCTCCCCGACACTCGAAACCGTACCCATCTCGGGGCGCCACGGATTGACGGTCATAATCGTCCCGAAATAGCGCGACTCGATGCCGTATGCCGCATTGCGCAACGACCACGGCAGGAGCAACAACACGATACCTCCCACCGAAGCCACCGAGGCTCTCCACTCCTTGCGGAACAGGAAAAACAAGACGACGGCAAAGAGTATCGAAGCCCCCACCGTGCGCACATAATAGGCGGCCACCGCCGTCACGATGGCCACATAGAACCACGGCGAACGGTAAAACGCCACCGGCTTGCCCGCCGAATAGAGATACAATGCCGCAAAGGCAGCCACGGTGCAGATGAGATAGAGCATCTCCGACATGGCCATCGAGGCAAAATGCAGCAAGTGGGGAGACAGGCAGGTCAGCAACATGGCGGTGAGAGCCACGGCCGGTTGTTCCGACAAACGCCGCGAAAGCCCGAAAAGCATCATCAGCGAAAGACACAGCAAGATGCCGTTGAGTATCTTGAAAAATATCAAATTATCGATGCCCAGCATCATGAAAAATGAGAGGAAAGCGGGATAACCCGGCGGGAAATGACTGGCCGGGGTAAAGCCCGAGGGCGAAGCATTGGAATAGCCGTGCCCCTCGGAAAGGGTGCGCGCCAGTTGTATGTAGGAGGCATTATCGCCGTTCAGGTCGAGTTTCGAGTCGAAACAGAACTGGTAAGAGGCCACAAAAACAAGGGCGAGTACCAGGTAGGGAAGATACTTTTTCATCATGGCATGCTATTTTTTCTTTTTGGGGAAAAGTCTCGATGTAGCCAGGTGCCACTTGCACAGGCGGTAAACTATCGACACCCGCAGCACACCCAATCCGTAGATACTGCTGCGAATCATATTGATGGAAGAAGCCTCATCGAAATATTTGGTGGGGCAGGTCACCTCTCCTATCTCGTAGCCGGTCCAGAAGATTTGCGCCAGCATCTCGTTGTCGAAAACGAAATCGTCGGAGTCGGTATTGTAATTGATTGCCCGCAGCACCTCGGCCGAGAAGGCCCGATAGCCGGTGTGGTATTCCGAGAGTTTCTGGTTGAGCAGGATATTCTGCGTAAAGGTCAAGATGCGGTTGGCCACATATTTCACCCACGGCATGCCGCCTTTGCGGGCCCCTTTGCCCAGTATGCGGGAAGCCAACACGACGGGATAGACATCGTTGGCAATGACGTATGCCATCGAGGCTATGAGCTTGGGGGTGTATTGGTAATCGGGGTGCAGCATGATGACGATGTCGGCACCCAGCTCCAACGCCCGGTTGTAACAGGTCTTTTGGTTGCCGCCGTAGCCCTTGTTGCGCTCGTGCACGAGAATCTCCTTTATGCCAAGGCGGGCAGCCTCCTCCACGGTATTGTCTTTGCTGCAATCGTCGGTGAGAATGACCTCATCGACAATGTCAAACGGTATTTCGTCATAGGTCTGCTTCAAGGTCTTCTCGGCATTGTAGGCCGGCATCACCACGACGACTTTCTTGTTTCCTATCATATACAATGCATCATTTTACGAAGCAAAGGTATATAAACAAATTTTTACTACCAACTCTATATAAGAAAAAGGCGGCAAAAGTTCCGGGCCGTACGCATGGCAAAGGCATAACCACCGAAGCAGTGAAACTTGAAAAGCGGCAAGCCCGATTGGTCGCGCCGCCGGCTTGCACAGATAAAAAAGGGGTCAAAATTTTTCGGAACCAAACGTTGGCGGAACCATTTTTTTTGTACTTTTGTGTGATATATGGACGGGAAGTTGAGACATAGGGCCGAAACACATCGTAAGGAGCGGCAGCTCGTTGCAGAAGAGGCTTTTTTCTTTTTCCCGAACGCCGACCGACCGGAACACTGACAAGGTGACCGCATCGGTCTTTTTTGTGTCTTATCCTTACAAATAATAAACGTTATGAGAAGAAACGAGAGTTTAGTATCCATTACCGATTATTCCAAAGAAGAAATTTTGGAAGTGCTCGAAACAGCCAAACTCTTTGAGAAGAACCCCAACCGCCATGTTCTCGACGGCAAGGTCATCGCCACCCTGTTTTTTGAGCCGTCGACACGCACGAGACTGAGTTTTGAAACAGCCGTGAACCGATTGGGCGGCCATGTCATCGGATTTTCCGATGCCTCGACGACCAGTTCGACCAAAGGGGAAACGCTGAAAGACACCATCATCATGGTGAGCAACTATGTCGACCTCATCATCATGCGCCACTATCTCGACGGTGCCGCCCGCTACGCCTCGGAGGTATCGCCCAAGCCCATCATCAACGCCGGAGACGGGTCGAACCAACACCCGTCGCAGACGATGCTCGACCTCTACTCCATCTACAAGACACAAGGCACTCTCGAAAATCTCAACATCACCATGGTGGGCGACCTCAAATACGGCCGCACGGTACACTCGCTGCTCATGGCCATGTCGCACTTCCACCCCACTTTCCACTTTGTCGCTCCCGAAGAGCTGAAAATGCCCGAAGAGTACAAGCTCTACTGCGACAAGCTGGGCATCGCCTATGCCGAGCACCACGACTTTACCGAGGAAATCATCAACCAGGCCGACATCTTGTATATGACCCGTGTGCAACGCGAACGATTTACCGACCTGATGGAGTATGAAAAGGTGAAAAACGTCTATACCCTGCGCAACGCCATGCTCGAAAACAGCAAACCGAACCTGCGCATTCTGCACCCGCTGCCCCGTGTCAACGAGATTGCCTACGACGTCGACGACAACCCCAAGGCTTACTACTTCGAGCAGGCCAAGAACGGCCTTTATGCCCGACAAGCCATCATCTGCAAAGTACTGGGCATCAAAATCAACGACTAACTCCACCCCTCAAAAACATTCACTATGGAACTCTCTGATAAAGAACTGAAAGTGGCCGCCCTCGAAAACGGCACCGTCATAGACCATATACCCTCGGACCAACTTTTCAACGTCGTGACCCTCCTCGGCCTCGACAAGCTCGACAAGAGCATCACCATCGGCAACAACCTTTGCAGCCATAAAATAGGGAAAAAAGGCATCATAAAAATCGCCGATACCTACTTCAAGCAAGACGAGATAAACAAAATCGCCATTTTGGCCCCCAACGCCAAAATCAACATCATAAAAAATTATACCGTCATCGACAAGCAAACCGTGTCACTGCCCGACACCCTCATCGACACCATACGCTGCGCCAACCCCAAGTGCATCACCAACAACGAACCGATGCCCACGGTCTTCGACGTCATCGACAAAGAACACATCGTCGTGAAGTGCCGCTATTGCGAACAAGCGATTGCAAAAAACGAAATCAAGCTCAAATAAGCTCGCGGAATGGCCAAAGAGAGAATCACCCCATCGGGTGAAAAAGTAGAATGGAAACCCGGCACGATGATATACCCGCTGCCGGCCGCCCTCATCAGTTGCGGGGCAACGCCCGACGAATACAATGTGCTCACCGCCAGCTGGGTGGGAACGATATGCAGCAATCCGCCCATGTGTTATGTCTCGGTGCGTCCCGAACGCCACTCCCACCCCATCATCGAGCGCAACATGGCCTTTGTCATCAACCTCACCACCGAAGAGCTGGCCCGCGTCACCGACTGGTGCGGCGTGCGCTCGGGCAAAGAGTTCGACAAATTTGCCGAATGCGGCCTCACCCCCGTCGCCTCGAAAAAAGTCGCCGCGCCCTACCTGAAAGAGTCGCCGCTGAGCATCGAATGCAACGTGCGGGAGGTCCTGCACCTCGGCAGCCACGACATGTTCATCGCCGACGTAGAGGGAATACTCGCCGACGCCGCTTTCATCGACACCGAGACCGGAGCCTTCGACATGGAAAAAGCCGGCCTGCTGGTCTATTCCCACGGCCACTACTACAAGACGGGCGACCCTATCGGGAAATTCGGTTGGTCGGTCGAGAAAAAAAGGAAATGATTTTCGACCCCACCTGCACCATAACCCACAAAAAAAGATTATCTTTGCCGCTTCTTACAATAAACACCGCAACGTATAAACTTTAATCCAAAAACAATGAAGAGAGACAACGCCATCTTCGACATCATCGAGAGCGAACACCAACGCCAGATGAAAGGAATCGAACTTATCGCCTCTGAAAATTTCGTTAGCGACCAAGTGATGCAAGCCATGGGCTCGTGCCTCACCAACAAATATGCCGAAGGCTATCCCGGCAAACGCTACTACGGAGGTTGTGAAGTGGTGGACCAAGCCGAGCAACTGGCCATCGACCGGTTGAAAGAGATTTTCGGCGCCGAATGGGCCAACGTACAACCCCACTCGGGTGCACAAGCCAACATGGCCGTATTCATGGCCGTACTGAATCCCGGAGACAAATTCCTCGGTCTCAACCTCTCACACGGCGGTCACCTCTCGCACGGTTCTCCCGTGAACTTCTCGGGATTGATGTTCCAACCCTTGGAATATGGCGTAAAAGAAGATACCGGCTATGTCGACTATGACATGATGGAAGAGGTCGCCCTGCGCGAACGCCCGAAACTGATTGTCGGCGGTGCATCGGCCTACTCCCGCGAATGGGACTATGCCCGCATGCGTCGCATTGCCGACGAGATTGGCGCAATCCTCATGATAGACATGGCACACCCGGCCGGTCTCATTGCCGCCGGATTGCTCGACAACCCGTTGAAATATGCCCACATCGTCACCTCGACCACCCACAAGACACTCCGCGGCCCGCGCGGCGGTATCATCTTGATGGGCAAAGACTTTGACAACCCTTGGGGCAAAACCACGCCCAAAGGAGAAATCAAGAAAATGTCGGCCCTGCTCGACTCGGCCGTTTTCCCCGGCGTACAAGGCGGCCCGCTCGAACATGTCATCGCAGCCAAAGCCGTAGCCTTCGGCGAAGCCCTGCAACCCGAATACAAGGAATACCAAAAACAGGTGAAGAAAAATGCAGCCACCATGGCTCAGGCCTTCATCGACAAAGGCTACAAAATCATCTCCAACGGTACCGACAACCACTGCATGCTCATCGACCTGCGCACCAAATTCCCCGACCTCACCGGTAAAGTGGCCGAGAAAGCCCTTGTTGCCGCCGACATCACGGCCAACAAGAACATGGTACCCTTCGACAGCCGTTCGCCGTTCCAGACATCGGGTATCCGCTTGGGAACGCCGGCCATCACCACCCGCGGCGCCAAGGAAGACCTCATGCTCGAAATCGTCGAAATGATCGACACCGTGCTCAAAGCACCCGAAAACGAGGCCGTCATCAAGAGCGTCCGTGAGAAAGTAAACGCCACGATGAAAAATTATCCCATCTTCGCTTACTAAACGGAAATCACATATAGACAGATAGGGCAGGTACCGAACCTGCCCTATTTTTTTACCCATTTGCCCCAAAAGTCCACCCAAGATAGGGGGAGATATCGTATATTTGAGGAAATTTAAAAACCGAACTTCATACAAATACACCTTTCAACCATGAAAACAAAGTCACTCATCTGTGGCATGACAGCGCTCCTGTCTCTCGGCCTTGCCCCGATACAGGCCCAGCAATACGACCCGCCCTGTGTCGTCGAACAGTGGAGCAATGCTTCGACCTGCGAAAAAGTCATCGACATCAATTTCTCCGACGCCGACATGCCCGACACCTGGCCGGGCGGCACCGGCATGGCCTGCCCCTCATACAGCGAAGGTGGCTACTACAACGGCATTCTCGAAGTGCCCCTCTACGAGGGTGGTGAGAAAAGCGCGCACACCTATCCGCTGCTTTTCCACAACTGCACCTTTGCCAACCGGAATTCCAACAACGGCTATGCCGCTGCCACGGCCGCCTTTGCCCGGCAGTACTACGAAGGACAGAATGCCACGCAGAAAAACGACTGGACACAACCGGGACACACCGTCTATCTCGAAGACGAAATCACCTACGCCAACGGAAAACCCAATCACGGCATCGCCGGCTACGCCCACCTGTGCCGCGACGGCGCGACGACCGATGGCAACGGCAACAAGGTGAGCATGCACGGGTGGATTGAAATCGACCACATACCCTACGTCGAACGCGTGCAATGGTCGTGGTCGTCATCATCGTGGGGGCGTGGCATGAAGTGCGACTACAAGATAGGCGACGGCGAGTGGCAACCCCTCGTGTGGATGGGCAGCAACCGGCAGAAAAACGGCTACACCGTATACAGCGACCAGGGCTATTTCATGGAGAACATCATCGACGCCCCGGACGTCTCACTGCGCTGGCGCATCTGGGACGGCGACCCGGGAACCACCACGTTCCAGACCGACGCCTCGGGCAATCCCCTCTTCAACGTCGCCATCGACCCCTACGGACAGCAACAGCCGGTGAAGATACACAAGATACAAATCTTCGGCAGTCCCATCTCGGCCGAGCAAGCCTCGTATGCCCGTGAAAACCCGGTTTCGGACGTGGGCGAAATCACCTTCGGCGGTGACGAGACCGACCCCGACGACCCCGAGGGCTCGCAAGATGAAGATGTGCCCTGCACATTCGGCATCGTGGCCCAGGACGGCAGCGGCGACTACACCACCATACAGGCCGCCATCGACGCCGTGGCCGACGGTACACGCGGCATCATCTTCATACGCGACGGCATCTATGACGAAAACATCTATGCCGGCACATCGAACGACAAGGACAAATACATCAGCCTCATCGGCGAAAGCCGCGACGGCACGATACTCACCTCGTCGACCGACCGCGGCAGCGGCAACCCACAAAACAACTACACCGATTGCGCCGCGCTGAACGTCTACGTCAAGAAATTCTACGCCGAGAATCTCACCATACGCAACACGGCGGGCAACGTGGGGCAGGCCGAGGCCCTCTACACGGCCGGTGACGCCCATATCTTCAACAACTGCAAAATCAGCGGATTCCAGGATACCTACAAATCGAACTCGGGCAGCCGCGGCTATTTCTACAACTGCCTCATCGAAGGCGCCACCGACTTCATCTACGACAGCGGGCTCGAATGGTTCGAGAACTGCACCATCAACTGCCTGCCCGGCGGCAGCTACATCACTGCGGCAGCCGACGCCTCGCTGAAAATGACGCAAGTGCTTTACCCGCAACTCTCCAACGCCACCTTCTATGCCGGACTCTTCTTCAACCGCTGCCACATCACCGCCGCTGACGGGGTGGCCAATGGCAGCTACTACCTGGGACGTCCGTGGAAAGAAATGTGCGGAACCGCCTTCCTCAACTGCACACTGGGCAACCACATCAAAGGGGCAGGCTGGTCCACCTGGAACGGTGCCGAAAACTCGGCTTCGTACTATGAATACAACAACACCGACACCGAAGGGAACCCCGTCGATGTGTCGCAACGTGCCGCATGGAGCCGCCAGGCCACCCAAGCCGAATATGAAACCTACTTCAACACCACGTTCCTGTATGATGCACAAAACCCCAATGAGCTGTTCGACCCCGCGAGCCTGCTGGCCGGCATCAAAGCCCCCGGCCGTGCAACCATTAGCGGGAAAGAACTCTCCTGGGAAGCGGTGGACAATGCTGCCGGATACATGGTTATGCGCAACGACAAGGTGGTAGCCTTTACCACCGAAACCGTTTACGAAGCCGACGACAACACGGCCGCATGGAGCGTAAAAGCCGTTTCGCAACGCGGCATCACCAGTGAGGCAGCCTCGTGCAAATCGCCCTTGCTGGCCTTCCCCACCGCCGAAGGATTCGGCAAGTTCGCCACAGGAGGCCGCGGCGGCAAAGTGGTAACCGTGACCAACCTCAACGACAGCGGCGAAGGGTCACTGCGCTGGGCTTTCGAACAATACAAGGACCAACCGCTGACCATCGTATTTGCCGTGTCGGGCGAAATCGTCCTGCAATCGGAAATGAAGATCAACCGCAAGAACTGGACGCTGGCGGGACAGACCGCTCCCGGCGACGGCATTGTCATCACCCACCACAAGATGAACTTCGGCAGTTCCGAAAACTTCATCGTGCGCAACATGCGTTTCCGCATCGGGCAGAAAGACGCACAAGGGAACATTCTCGCCGAGAACGCCTGCGGCGCCGAGAACTGCACCAACTTCATCTTCGACCACTGCACCTTCGGCTGGTCGGTCGAAGAGAACATGAACGTCTTCGACTCACACTTCCACACCGTGCAATACTGCATCATACATGAAGGGCTCTACGACGCCGGCCACTCCAAGGGCGCCCGCGGATATGGCTGCCAATGGGGCGGCTCGCCGGCCACCTACCACCACAACCTGTTGGCCCACAACAACAGCCGCAGCTGCCGCTTCAACGGCGCGCGCGGAGAAGACTATGTCGTGTATCTCGAATACATCAACAACGTCAACTACAACTGGGGCAGCCGACTGGGGTGCTACGGCGGTGAAAACACGGCCGACATTACCGAATTTAACGGATTGAACTCGGCGCACGAGTGCAACTTCATCAACAACTACTACCGTCCCGGCAAGAACACAACGAGCCAGACCTTCGTGGCGCCCTCCTACGCCCGCGACGGAGCCACGTCATGGGGCCCCTCCCAATGGTACATCAACGGAAATGTCATGCACGGGAACACGTCGGTAACCAACAACAACTGGAACGGCGTTGCTCCCGATGCCGGCTACTCGCTCGCCCAACTGCGTGTCGACACCCTCATCGTGCCGCAGCTCAACTACTACCGCTGGACGCTGCCTGTCAAGTATGGCGAATACGACTTTGAGACCTACGCCTACGCTGCCAGCGAATACGAAACCGCACAAGAGGCTTACGAGACCGTTCTCGACAAAGCCGGCACCATCAACCGCGACGCCATAGAGCAACGCATCGTCAGTGACGTGCGCAACGGAGTCACCACCAACAATGGCGGCAGCAAAGGCAACGGCATCATCGACACCGAAAACGACGCCGAGGGATTCATCGCTTACTCGACCGACTACACCGTACCCGCCGACAGCGACGGCGACGGCATGCCCGACGCTTGGGAAACGGCACACGGGCTCAACCCGCAAGTGGCCGACAACAACATGGTAAACAGCGACGGATACACCGCTCTCGAAGTCTATCTCAACAGCCTCATGGGCGAAGAGATGGATACCCACTTCACCAGCGGCATCGTTGCGCCCGAGACCGATGAATGCGGCGTGTGGTATGCCGACGGTATGCTGCACATCGGCTCTGCCGCCGGACAACCGGTCGTTGTTTCCAACAGTGCCGGACAGACAGTGCTGCTCACCCGGGCCAACACCGAAAGCCTCAGCCTCGAACACCTGCCAAGAGGGTTCTACATCGTCAGCCTCACACAAGCTACCGGGAAACGCGAAACCCTGAAAATCATTCGCTAAACAATATCCCATTCAATCCAAGAGCCGTCCCCGGACAAGTCGGGGACGGCTCTTGTGATATATCCGTACCTCAAAAAACGATGCGGCAAAGAGAGCCGCTACGCTTGAATCCTACATGAGGTGTTGGGGAAAGCGCATAAAAAAAGCCCTCGTGAGAGAGCAAAAAAAGAGATTGCGCCGTATGATGCGATGAAACTCCGAACGACAGGTTTTGAGTGCCCCTCCCCCTTTGTAATCCACCGTGCTAAGCATACCATAAAGGCGTGGCCCGCCATTGGAGAAGAAAGCTTGTCTCGGTATTTCATAAGATTTGAAGAGTTTCCCAATCCAATACGACGCAATCTTATGTCTTAACCGTAATTGACTATGACAAATATATAGGAATAAATCGAGAAAAACAAATTTTACGGCAAAAAAATAGTCCCACCATGACTGATGGGACTTATTTCTATTGCAAATTGCTCTTTTACTGGGCATTTTTTGCTTGCAACACGATAGCGCGGAATGCTTCGGGATTGTTCATGGCCAGGTCGGCAAGAACTTTGCGGTTGATCTCGATTCCGGCTTTGTGCAGGGCACCCATCAGTTTCGAATAAGAAAGACCTTCGAGACGGGCGGCTGCGTTGATACGCTGAATCCAAAGGGCGCGGAAGTTGCGTTTTTTGGCTTTGCGATCACGGTAAGCATAGGTAAGACCTTTTTCCCAGGTATTTTTGGCAACGGTCCACACGTTTTTGCGGGCACCGTAATATCCGCGGGTAAGTTTCAGGATTTTTTTTCTTCTTGCTCTTGAAGCAACGTGATTGACTGATCTTGGCATAGTTTTAGTTGTTTTGAATGTTAGCGTCTTCTCGACAGGGAGAAGCTCTTCGGGCTAAGGCATTCGGTTAATACTGCTTTGTTGGAAAATCGCTTTTAAAGACTGAATGAAATTTTCTCGGTATCGGAGTTTATCTCAGGGTGAGCAACTCTTTTACGTTCTTCATGTCGGCACGATCAACGAGACCAAAATGGGTCAAATTTCTTTTTTGTTTCTTGGTCTTCTTGGTCAGAATGTGACTTTTGAAAGCGTGTTTTCTTTTGATTTTTCCTGATCCGGTAAGGGTAAACCTTTTTTTGGCACCGGAGTTAGTTTTCATCTTCGGCATTTTGCTAATTTTTAATTTTGTTTTTTATGTTGCTGAGTTTCCTCATTTTTTATTTTTTCTTGGGGGTAAGCACGATAATCATGCGTTTCCCTTCGAGAAGGGGCATCTGCTCCACTTTTCCGTAGTCTTCGAGGTCATTGGCAAAGCGCAGCAACAGTACCTCTCCCTGCTCCTTGAAGAGAATCGAACGGCCTTTGAAAAAGACATAAGCCTTTACCTTGGCGCCTTCTTCGAGGAAGCCTTTGGCGTGTTTGAGCTTGAAGTTGTAATCGTGGTCGTCGGTCTGCGGTCCGAAACGGATTTCCTTGACAACGACTTTCGTCGATTTGGCCTTTTGCTCTTTCAGTCGTTTCTTCTGCTGATAGAGAAACTTCTGGTAATCGATGACCCGGCAAACCGGGGGGACGGCATTGGGAGAAATCTCGACCAGGTCGAGACCTTGTTCTTCGGCAATGCGCAGAGCGTCGTGTGTGGAATAAACTCCCTGTTCGACATTTTCTCCGACAAGGCGGACTTCACGCGCCCGTATTCTTTCGTTGATAGAATACTGGTTTACACCGTCTTTTTTGGGGGGAACGTTTCGCTTGTTATTATTCCCTACTTCGTTGTTTTTCTCCATTCAATTACCATTGGTTTATCATATCCTCGACCTCTTTGGTGAGAATTTCGGCAAAGGTAGTAATTTTCATAATACCTTTATCACCTTCGCCCTGTTTTCTTACAGAAACTTCATCATTTTCTGCTTCTTTCTCTCCAACGATGAGCATATAGGGTATTTTTTTCAACTCATTGTCGCGAATTTTGCGTCCGATTTTCTCGTTGCGGTCATCGACGACGGCGCGTATATCTTTTTGTTTGAGCTCGTGTGCCACTTTGGCGGCATAGTCGTTGAATTTCTCGCTGATGGGCATGACCACCACCTGCTCGGGGGTGAGCCACAAGGGGAACTTGCCGGCGGTGTGCTCGATGAGCACGGCCACGAAACGCTCCATCGAGCCGAAGGGGGCACGGTGAATCATCACGGGGCGGTGTTTCTGGTTGTCGCTGCCGGTGTATTCGAGTTCAAAACGTTCGGGCAGGTTGTAGTCGACCTGAATGGTTCCCAACTGCCAGCGGCGGCCGATGGCATCTTTGACCATGAAGTCGAGTTTCGGGCCGTAGAAGGCGGCTTCGCCGTATTCGATTTTGGCTTTGAGCCCCTTCTCCTCACAGGCTTCGATGATGGCCTGCTCGGCTTTTTCCCAGTTTTCTTCGCTTCCGATGTATTTTTCGCGGTTGACTTTGTCGCGCAACGAAATCTGGGCTTCGAAGTTTTGGAAGTTCATCGAACGGAAGACGATGGAGATGATATCCATCACGCGCAGGAATTCGTCTTTTACCTGGTCGGGGCGGCAGAAGATGTGGGCATCGTCCTGCGTGAAACTGCGCACACGGGTAAGGCCGTGCAACTCACCGCTCTGCTCATACCGGCACACGGTTCCGAACTCGGCCAAGCGCAGAGGCAGGTCCTTGTAGGAACGGGGTGAGTTCTTGTATATCATGCAGTGGTGGGGGCAGTTCATGGGTTTGAGGAAGTACTCTTCGCCCTCCTCGGGGGTGTGTATGGGCTGGAACGAATCCTTGCCATACTTGGCATAGTGTCCCGAAGTGATGTAGAGGAGCTTGTTGCCGATGGGCGGAGTGATGACCTCTTGGTAATCATAGCGGGCCTGTATGCGACGGAGGAACGATTGCAGACGCAGACGCAACTCGGTACCTTTGGGCAACCACATGGGCAGACCCTTGCCCACGGTGTCGGAGAACATGAAGAGCTCCATCTCCTTGCCTATCTTGCGGTGGTCGCGTTTCTTGGCCTCTTCGAGCAACGTCAGGTACTCATCGAGCATTTTTTTCTTGGGGAACGTGATACCGTAGAGGCGGGTGAGCTGGTGACGTTTTTCGTCGCCACGCCAATAGGCTCCTGCCAACGAGAGTATTTTCACGGCTTTGATGGGAGCGGTATTGGGGAGGTGCGGGCCACGGCAAAGGTCGGTAAACGCGCCTTGGGTGTAGGTCGAAATCGTACCGTCTTCGAGCTCGCTGATGAGTTCTACCTTATATTCTTCTCCACGGTCGCCAAACATTTTGAGGGCGTCGGCCTTGGAGATGTTCTTGCGCACGATTTCTTCCTTGCGGGCGGCCAGTTCCATCATCTTGGCCTCGATGGCGGCAAAGTCGCCTTCCTTAATGGGGGTCTCTCCCGGGTCGACATCGTAATAGAATCCGTTCTCGATGGCCGGACCGATACCGAACTTGATGCCGGGGTAGAGCTCCTGCAAGGCTTCGGCCATGAGGTGTGCCGAGCTGTGCCAGAAAGCGTGTTTGCCCTCGGGGTCGTCCCATTTGTATAATTGTATGGTGGCATCGCTCTCGATGGGGCGAGTAAGGTCCCATTCTTGTTCATTGACTTTGGCGGCCAACACGTCTTGTGCCAACCGTTGACTGATACTCTCGGCGATTTGCAGCGGGGTGGTTCCGGCAGCGAATTCCTTCACCGAGTTATCGGGGAAAGTAATTTTTATCATAATCTTACATCTTTCTTCACCGCGACTCTTTACGAGGGAGCCCGGCGATGGTCGTTATTGATTTTTTCCGGGTGAAACGCACGCATTTCCCCGTGGCGGATCTCCTCACGAGGGAAAAGCGTACTTTTCAAGCGTACAAAAGTAGGGATATTTTACAATTCAGACAAACCTATGCGTCATTATTTTTTCGGATTTCTTTCTCAAAAAGAGAGACAAAGCCCGCCGGAGAGAAAAGGTCAGCCCCCTACACGACGATGCCGGCCGAAGAAAATATTAAAAAGTAAAGGCTTAGGAGCATGAAGAAAATGGTAATCACCGGCCAAATGAAGCAAAATATAAGCACATTTATTTCTTCATAACTCATATCAAACCGTTTACCTGTGTGCATCAGCCACTGTACGCATAGATTGAACAGTGTCTTAGGCATATCCATGGTATGGTATTTGTTCCAAAAGTGAGTAAACAGTCTCTTGGAACAGACACTCAACGGAAGTATGAAAAACAGTTTTATCCCTTCTATTATTAACAGGGGAATTTTTATAAGAATTTTTCCCATTTTACAGACGGAAAGGTGTATTTATTGAAATCTTCAAACTGAACCCATTTATAATCATCTGCATCTATACGCAGACGACAATGTCCAGCAGCAAGAACCTCTTCCAGTTTTGCCTTATAGATTGAGAAATGATAATATACATATATATTATCGTCTACTATAACATGATGAGGAAATTGTTCCACAATTTCAGGACGAAGATTCTCTTGTAACCTCATGCCTTCCATGTCCTTGGTACAAAGATAACACAATGCTTCCGCGGGAGTCAGATCAAGAGCGAGATGTGCCTTAACTTTTGCGTGATTAAATTCATAACAGTCATCTCTAAAAAAGAGGTCGGACAACCATTTTTTAAATCTTTTCATATTATCTTATTTTTAAAATTTCAACATTTTCCTCCTTCTATAAAGGACTTCTTTTTGTTTTAATAGCTATCTTATCAGGCTCAGACATATAAGGTAATACCATATCCTGAGTGAATACTACGGGGTCTTTCGTTGTGCCTATAAGAGAGAACCGACCCACGCCTCAATCTCGGGCATAAAGTACGAGGGAGTGCCTCAGCCCCACAAGACGCGCAGCACATGTAATTATTAAAGATAAAAATAATGTAAAAGGTCTTTTAGTCGCTAAGCCGCTTGATGACGTTGTAAGCGGCAACGATGCCCAGCTCGCCGGCCTTGCTGAGATCGGCAATACCTTCATCGTTCCGACCGAGATAGATATACACCAGCCCACGGTTGTAATAGGCTTCGGCAAAATCGGGATTGCGCTCTATGGCGGCCGTGTAATCGGCAAGGGCGGCCTTGAAGTCTTGACGGCCGCACCGCACATTGGCCCGGTTATAGTAGGTATAGGCAAAGCGGGGTGCCAGAGCTATGGCCATGTCGTAGTCGTGCAGGACCATTTCATACTCGACCGTGGAGGGCTCCCGCACGAGGCCGAGGTCGGCGAGCTTGCTCGGTTGGGTGACGACACCGGGGGTCGATGAGATGGAATAGGAACCGATGGTCTCGGTCGTGGTCGTCGAAAGCTGGTAATCAATCTGCTTGCAACGGACGTAGGCACGCAGGAAATAGGCAAACATGAAATCGGGACTCAACGTCACCACGCGGTCAAGGTCGGCCAAGGCATTGTCGAAGTCTTGCAGGAGCATGAAGTCGATGGCCCGTCCGAAGAAGGGCACGGGATTGGACGGATTGATGGCGATGAGACGCGAATAGTCGGCCACCGACGTAAAGTGCGAAGCGGCTTGCAAGGAATCGAGCGGCTGTGAGGCATTGGAGAGAAGCAACCGTTTGGCAAAAAGACGGGAGCGGTTGAGCTCGGCCAACTCGGGCACATAGGCGACGTTGCGTCGAACGCCGTCGTTCTTCTCATAATAGGTGAGCGCAAACTGCGGAGAAATTTCGACTTTCTGCATGCGGTCTTGTATGCGGCCGCGAATGTGGCTGGCATACTCTTGCTCTACGCCGGCGGTGTTGTCGGCCACCAAAAGGCGGTCGAACTTGTTGATGTTGCGGTCCGACTCCTTACGCACTTTTCCGTCGGCATCGTTTTGGCTGGCCTTTGTCGTATCCGTGACGGCCACGCCCGATTTTTTCGACGCTTCATAGAGAGCCATGGCGTGGTCGTAATCTTTTTTCCCGCCCGACGCGTCGCCCGACAGCCTTTTGGCCTCGGAACGGGCATAGAATCCCTGGTAAAAATCGGGATAGGCTTCGAGCACGGCATCGAAATCACCGACCGCCGCGCGATATTCGCCCAAGTCGCTCAGAAGAATGGCGCGATTGTAACGAGCCATAAGGTTGTCGGGTTCCCGTTGGAGGTAATAATTAAAATCGGAAAGGGCATCGTTCTTGGCACCGACCGTCAACGAGAGCAGTCCCCGGTTGTAACGGGCAATGAGATTGGTCGGGTCGAGCGAAATGACCTTGTCGTAATCGTCCATGGCACCGCGCAAATCCTCGCGGTAATAACGTATGAGTGCTCGGTTGATGTAGTGCGAGGGGGTGTTGGGTTCGAGGCGCAACGCACGGTCGATGTCGGCCAGTGCCGCATCGTAATCGTTGCGATAGAGTGCCGTGAGCACTCCGCGTTGGGCATAGGCTTGCGCCCGGTTCTTGTCGACCCCGATGGCCTTGTCGAGGTCGGTCAGGGCGGCCAGCGTATCGCCCCGCAGGATATGGTACTGTCCCCGGCTCACATAGGCGTTATAATAAGACGGGTGCAGCGCGATGAGGCGGGAGAAAGAGCTGTCGGCCCGGGCATATTGCTCCGACTGCACCTCGGCGATGGCCTTATTGAGCAACATCTGCCGGTTTTCGGGCGCATAGCGCAAACCCGCTTCATAATCGGCTATGGCTCCCTGGTAATCACCGCTGTTCTGCCGGGCGATACCGCGCACCTGATAGGCATCGACAATGAACGGATTCCGCTCGATGGCTTCGGTGGCATCTTCTTCGGCACCGCTGAAATCTTCGAGGCTCAGCTTGGCGACCGAACGGTAGAAATAGGGTTCGGCCAAATAGGGTTTCACCTGTATGACGCGGTTGAAATATTGAATGGCCAGCACATAATCTTCGAAATAGAGTGCATTGCGCCCGATGTAGGTAATACGCTCGGTATTGAGCTGCGCCACAGTCGGCCGGAAAGCTGACATGAACAACAAAAACAAAAGTATGAATCGGCGCATGATGTTGGGGCTGTTTTTATGTCATATTGCAACATTTCATCGCAATAAGGCACAAATGTACATAATTTCCGACAAAACAATCAGAGAATAACAGTTTTTATGGCTTTCGGGGAACGGACAACGGGAACAGATTCCCCCTACCGGGTCAAGACCGGGTAATGACAAGATTTTTAATATCTCTTTTCTGTTTTTTACCCGTTCACCTCTACCGGCTTACAGAGAAAGGTCGTATATTTGTGGTTGAAAAAACGGCTATAACCATGAACGAGAACTTTATCATAACCATCGGCCGGCAGTTCGGCAGCGGAGGCCGGGAGATAGGACGGCTCCTTTCCCGCATGATGAACATCGGTTACTACGACAAGGAGTTGATGCAGGAAGCCGCCCGGGAGAGCGGCATCGACACGCACTACTTCGAGAAAGCCGACGAGACGACGCCGACAGGCTTCTACCATGCCATGTTGGGACTCTCATCATTCAATTACGGGAACACGCTATGCAACGAGACCATTTTCAAGTTGCAGGCCGATGTGATACAAAACATCGCCCGCAAGCACTCTTGCGTCATCGTGGGTCGGTGCGCCGATTACATTCTAAGGGAAAATCCGCGTTGCATTTCGATTTTCATACACGCCTCCATGAGCGACCGCGTGGCCCGCATTCAAAAACATGAAGCGTTATCGGAAAAAGAGGCGATAGAAAAGGCAAACAAGACCGACAAACGACGTGCCAGCTACTACAACTTCTACTCCGACAAGGAATGGGGAGTAGCTTCGTCATACAATCTCTCGGTCGACTCTTCGCTTTTGGGAACCGAAGATACCGCCCGCATGATAAAAGAGTTTGTCGAGAAACGCCTCTCCCTTATCGACAGGTACGGCGTCCTTCTGCCTCGTCAATAATACAAGGTAGCCAATATACGCCGGTCGCCGCCATAGTCGCGGAACTCACACAGGTAAATGCCCTGCCACGTTCCAAGGGCCAACCGGCCGTCACGCACAGGTATCGTCAGCGACGGACCGATAAGCGAGCACTTGATATGTGCCGGCATGTCATCGCACCCTTCGAGCGTGTGGGTGTAATAGGCTTCTCCCTCGGGCACAAGGCGATTCAGGGCCGACTCGAAATCGGTCCGCACCGAAGGGTCGGCATTTTCGTTTATAGTCAGTGCCGCCGAAGTGTGCTGAATGAAAAGATGGAGCAATCCGGCCTCGGGCAATTCGCCCAAAGCCTTCGATATAGAAGAGGTAATCAGATGGTACCCCCGACAACGAGCCGGGAGGACGATGAGATGCTGGCGTATCATGCTTGCATGTTTTATGTTTCCACAAAGATATAAATAAGTTTTTAGTATCGAAATAGTCTTCATGCAAATAAAAAATGCTACCTTTGCGGCAAAAATGAAGACATTTTTAACCTATTAACGATAAAAGTATAACAAAATGAAAAGAATGAGAGCTGCCATCGTAGGTTATGGCAATATCGGAAAGTATGTCCTCGACGCCCTGCAAGCCGCCCCCGACTTTGAAATCGCCGGCATCGTGCGCCGAGACGCCACCAACGTTCCCGACGAATTGAAATCCTATCCTGTCGTTTCGGACATCGAAGCACTGCAAGATATCGACGTCGCCGTGCTGTGCACCCCCACCCGCAAAGTCGAAGAGTATGCCGAAAAGATTCTTGCCCGCGGCATTCACACGGTCGACAGCTTCGACATACACACGCAAATCGCCGGTCTGCGCAGCCGACTTGACGCCATCTGCAAAAAGCACGACACCGTAGCCATCACGGCCGCCGGTTGGGATCCGGGAAGCGACTCGATTGTGCGCACCCTCATGCAGGCCGCAGCGCCCAAAGGGGTTACCTACACCAACTTCGGCCCGGGCATGAGCATGGGTCACACCGTCGCCGTAAAAGCCGTTGAAGGGGTAAAAGCCGCCCTCTCCATGACCATTCCCCTCGGCACGGGTATCCACCGCCGCATGGTATATATCGAATTGAAAGAGGGCTATAAATTTGAAGAAGTGGCACAAGCCATCAAAACCGACCCCTACTTTGTCAACGACGAGACGCATGTGATGCAAGTCGAGTGCGTCAATGACCTGCTCGACATGGGTCACGGCGTGCACATGATACGCAAAGGCGTCTCGGGCAAAACCCAAAACCAGATTTTGGAATTTAACATGAAAATCAACAACCCCGCCCTTACGGCTCAGATATTGGTGGGCGTGGCCCGTGCGTCGTTCCGCCAACAACCGGGCTGCTACACGATGATAGAGATTCCCGTCATCGACATGCTCCACGGAGAGCGTGAAGACCTCATCAAGCACCTGGTTTAACCGACATCTTGCATCATGTTGATTGACGCCATAACCTGGACGGCCGACCCGGCGATATTCTCCATCTTCGGACGCGAAGTGCGCTGGTACGGCCTGTTCTTCGCCATCGGATTCCTGGTGGGTTACGCCATCGAAGAACGCATCTACAAGCACGACAATGCCCCGGCAGGGTGGTGCGACAAGGCTTTTATCTACACCATCGTGGCCACCATTGTCGGTGCCCGGTTGGGGCACTGCATCTTCTACGGTTGGGAGTACTACTCGGCACACCCGCTCGACATTCTCAAAATATGGGAAGGCGGGCTGGCCAGCCACGGAGGAACCATCGGTATCCTCATCGCCCTCTATATCTTCTCCCGCAGGGTGACACACCGCGGCATGCTCTGGGCCGTAGACCGCTTGGCCATACCCACCGCCCTGGTGGGTGCCCTCATACGCATGGGCAACCTCATGAACCATGAAATCTACGGTCATGTAACCGACCTGCCCTGGGGTTTCCGCTTTATCGAGAACGTGGGAGCCTGGCACACTTACGGCGCACAACCGGTCTTCACCGACCCGTCGCACCCGACGCAGATATACGAGGCGCTGTGCTATCTCGCCGTTTTCGGATTGCTTATGTATCTCTACTGGAAACGCCGTGCCGGTGACCGTCCGGGGCTGATACTGGGCATATTCTTCATCGGCGTCTTCCTCAGCCGCTTCTTCATCGAGTTTGTAAAGAACGACCAGGAAGCCTTCGAGGCCGACATGGTCCTCAACATGGGCCAATGGTTGAGCATACCATTCGTCATTGCAGGAATATGGCTCGTCATCAGGGCATTGATACGCCCCGAGGTATCGGGACGCATTGAAGGCCCCCATGACCGGAAGAAGAAACAATAATTTTCTATTCGCTGAGCATCAGCGACAGATAAGGTGCCGGCGTGACGCCTTCGACCAACAACCATCGGGTGAACGTCCGAATGTCGAAATCATAATCACACACGGTATCCCGTGCCACAGAGAGGGGCTGCTTGCAAGAGCGCCCCTCTTTTATGGTATAGACCCCGGCGTTCGAGGGCAAAAGCCCGTCACGCAACCTGAGGGTGAAAGAGCGCCCGGGACAGGCCGTGGCATAAGAGCCGAGCAATCGTCCGGCATCGACAATGCGCACCATGCCCGACGGGCATCTCACGGCCGATTCACACACGAGCCCGGGAAGCAAGCCGGCAAGGGAATCCTCAACGCCCGCGCCTTCGGGCAGGGAAAACGAGATTTCCCGCACGCCGTACCGGGCAGCGAGAGCCATGAGCATTTGTGCCAGCGAAGGAGCGTCGAGTGCACACACTTCGAGCAAATGCAAGGCCGCATCACGCGGGACGGCAACGGCAAGAGCACAAAGGGTCGCATCGGGTCGCCGGGCCTGCCACACCTCTCCGCCGGCCAAGCGGGCATCGGCACAAATCACGGCAAAATCGTCGGCATCGTGCAGCACCCGGCAGGGAATGGCTGCCGTGAGGCAAGCCCAATCACGGCTCAACTGCGCCATGTCATGGCCGACGGCCGTGAGCCCGGATCCGTTGCAGGAGAGCTCCCCTCCCACCACATAACGATAATGCCGGCGGAAAAACGTCGTCTCAAAACCAAACCGCGCATAGTAATCATATAACGACGCCTCGGCCGGAATGAGTGCGACCAGCGGGAAGCCGCGCCGCCCCAACAACGAAAAGGCATGGGTCATGAGGGTCGCCATGAGACCTCGGCCGCGTTCCCCGGGGACGGTCGACAAGCCGGCCCAATAAGAGAGAGGTTCTTCCCCGCCCCACAAGGAGAGCATATAGGGCAGATGATGCAATGCCGAACAGAGCTTGTCTCCTCGCACGACAAGGTAGCTCCTCTCGGGCGAGAACTTCCTGTCGAAGAAGAGTCGGAGGAAACGGGGGTCGTCGTGAAAACAGGTCTGCCACAAATCCATTACCGCCGGGCGGTCGGCATCGGTAGCCCGGCGCAACGACAGCGGAGCAGAGCCATCGGCCACCCGCGCTTCGAGGGGGAGTGCCTCGGGCGGAGTTCCTTGTCGGGCATGCCAACAGATGGCAGCCATCTTCTCTTGCAGACGGAACGGGTGATATGAGAGCTTGGCTTGACGCAAACCGGGAATGCCAAGGTCTTCTTCCCGGTTGACATAACGATAGGCGACCGGTAAGGTACGGGCAAACTCGCGATTGATCATGGCATAAGCGCCCTCGAACGAAGCGTCGGCCTTTTCGACATGCACGCCGAAAGTATCGTCGGTAATGGGGGAGCCGTAGGTGAAAGCCACCAAGCGGCCACCCACCCAAAGCGTTCCGCCGGAAAGTTCCAAGTCGTCGAAACGGGTCAAAGCCCGGGTTATTGCCTGACGTTCGAACGAAAGGTCTTCGCCCGAGCCGGTCTGACTCGCCAACCACTCGTCTTCAAAACGCAGACATTCCGCGACAAGCTCGCTCGTCAAAGGCAAATAGCGGTAATCGGGATATTTTTTGAGAAACTGGTTGATGTGATTGCGTTTGGGCTGGAAACGTTTTCCCGAAAGCGCGGCCAACTCCTCCCGCAAATAAATATAATCGGCATAATCGCGCTCGACCACAAAACGGAATTCCCCGGGACAGGCATCGTCTATGGCCGCACGGCCTTCTTCTGAAATACCCAACAGGCACAACGTATGCCCCAATGCCGAAGCATCGGCTCGCAACAAAGCGATACTCTCCCGCAAGGGCCGGGTGCCACGGGGAATCATGTAGGCCGGCCGACGACCGTCGAGATAGAAACGAATGAACAAGGTATCCTCGACAACGGCATACTCGCTCCGGTAAAGAAACTGCCAACTGTACATGTTGGCAAAAGCGAAGTCGCAATTACGATAAGGTCCCGAAAGCGTATAACACATGATTTCGGAACGGGCATTGAGCGTGATGGGACGAAACGGTATTTCCATATACAAAAAACAACAACTGCGAAGATACATGGTTTTTGCATTCGACGTGCTCGTCACGGGTTTTTCGATGCCGATTTTTCTTTACGCCGGCCGGAACGCAGGGTCAATTCTCCCGTTCCAAGATGCGACGGAAAGGGTCGACAACCTTCCCGGCGGACTTCCGTGCTTACCGGCAGCCGATGAAGATACCCGCAAAAAGCAAGGGTTGCCCCTCGACGGGCAACCCTTGCCATTATATAATAATGTATGCTCGGAATCAATCGATTTCTTCGTCAGCCTCGTAACCACCCATTTCGCGAAGGGCATTTTTGAGCATGACATATTGCTGGAAGAGGTGATTGACGGGAACCTCACCCTGCGTATAGTCGTGCATCGGGCTTTTGAGGAAGAAACTCAGGAAACGTTGTGTCCCGTAACGGCCGGCACGAGCAGCGAGGTCGCTCAACAAGACGAGGTCGAGGCAGAGGGGTGCGGCCAAGATGGAGTCACGGCAGAGGAAATTGATTTTTATCTGCATGGGATAACCCATCCAACCGAAGATGTCGATATTGTCCCAGCCCTCCTTGTTATCGTTGCGCGGAGGATAGTAGTTGATGCGCACCTTGTGATAATAATCGGTATAGAGGTCGGGCTGATTTTCGGGAACGAGAATCGATTCAAGGGTAGAGAGCTTGCTCACCTCCTTGGTGTGGAAGTTGGCCGGCTCATCGAGCACGAGACCGTCGCGGTTGCCGAGAATGTTGGTCGAGAACCAACCCGAGAGGCCTAGGCAACGGGTGCCGATGATGGGAGCGAATCCCGATTTCACAAGGGTCTGCCCCGTCTTGAAGTCTTTACCTGCAATGGGCATCTTGGTCTTCTCGGCCATCTCCCACATGGCAGGAATATCGACCGTCGTGTTGGGAGCACCCATGATGAAGGGAGCACCTTCGGCCAAAGCGGCATAGGCATAGCACATCGAGGGAGCAATGTGTTTGCGGTCGTCGTCTTTCATGGCCTTTTCGAGATGAGCCAAGGTATCATGCACGTTCTCATCGTAGGGCACATAAATCTCGGTCGAAGCCGCCCACAGCACGACAATACGCGAGCAGTTGTTTTCGGCCTTGAATTTGCGAATGTCTTCACGCAACTGCTCTACCATTTCCCAACGGGTGGCACAGTTTTTCACATTGTCACCATCGAGGCGTTTTGCATAGTCGCGATCGAAAGCCGCTTTCATCGGAACGATTTTTTCCAACTCGTCTTTTACCGGATTGATGTCTTTTTCTTTCAACACCTCGGCATTGATGGCCGACTCATAGGCATTGGCGGGATATACGTCCCAAGCACCGAAAACAATGTCGGACAACTGTGCCATAGGCACAATTTCATTATAATGAAGATACTTTTTCTCGGCACCGCGACCTACACGGATTTTATCATATTGGGTCATCGATCCAACGGGTTTTGCCAAACCTTTACGAACCATCAACACTCCTGTGATAAACGTTGTGGCAACAGCGCCCAAGCCTACACACAAAACGCCCAATTTACCGTCTGCCGGTTTTACATTCATTTTTTCCATTTTCTTATAAATATACTTTTTCTTTTTTCTATTTTTTCCCGCAAATAATTGCGAGGCAAAGATAGCTCTTTTTTTGCAAAAAAAGAGTTTTATGCAGTTCTTTTCTGAGGCTTAAAGAGAATACCCGATACATTGCGATAAAACGAGCAGCGGCTGCGACAAAACGACCAATATCTACAAAACACATTTTTCAACAGCTTTGTTCGCCCTCCTCCAAAAACAGAAAGGATATTAACGCCAATTCTTCATTTTCCCCAATCGAACCCCCACATTCAGGACCATGCAGTCGGCTTTTGAAAGATGGGCTTTTACATGATATCCTATATAGAGCCATTCGAGCCGCGGGATATAGAATCGCAAACCGATGGTTTCATAATAAGGGGTCTCTTTCTCGGTCATGCCATACCGCGACTCGTCCGCTTCGTCGGGGACTTTTCCCATCTGACGGAACAGATAATACCCCAAACTGAAATAGAGTGAAAGATGCTTGTAGAATACCTCATGCCGCAGCGAAACGCCCAAGGAATGGGGGCTATACAGCAGACCCGGCATCGACTTCTCCTCGTTTATCCTTTTAAGTTGCTCGGCATAGGGCACATACATATAGTCGACACCGATGCCCGAAGCAAATTTCAAGCGATAGCGAAACATGGGTGCCACGGACACTGACAGGGCCGAATATATCGGATAATCGGCCGTTCGGTAACGAGCATCTTCGGGCGAAAGCAAATAGTAATACAGGAACCACTCGTCGAGAAATGACTTGGCCGCCCAACCCACCGAAAGGTCACAATAAAAATTCTTCCCGTAGGCTCTTTGGAATTTGTTCCGAACTGGCAATTTCGGCTGGTCGCCGGCCGGATAATAACGCACGCCGGCCGACAGGCCCACCGTGTTGGCTCCCTTGTTGGGACGGTCCAGCGCGCCATTGGAGAAATGCTTGAACTCTCCCTCGACAAAGACTTCACACGACGGAGCCACCCGCATGCGCGCCTGCACGCCAAAGCCGAAATATATCGACAACGGCGAACCGATTATTTCGTTATCGACATTATCGGCCGGATTGTAGGGTCGCGTGCAAAAGCCCAATCCGTTCTCGAACGAATAAGCCAGCGTAAAACGCGACGCGCGCACCACGTCGCGCTTGAAAGCGGCATAAGCCGCCACCATGTAACCGAGCTCCGAATCATAAGGCGTGTGCCGATTGTCCATGTGCAGACGCACCCGGCTGTAATCGACCAGCATCAATCCGCCCCTGATGGTGGGATAGCCAAACGCCATATCATACCGGCTGCTGTCTGACAGCAAGGCCCGATAGGCTCCATACACATTATACACAGCCCCATGAGGCGATTTTATCAATTCACGGGCGTATTTATCCACACCCAGGAGATAGACCCAGCCGGCCGAGGCTCCATACGACAGCCGCGACCTCTTTTCTTGCATTTCCTCGGCTTGCAGGCCGTGAGCCACAAGAAGCATGGCAATGACAAAAGTCCCTATTCTCCGCATAATAAACTCTTCGGAACAAAAACGTGTGCGGCACGCCAAAAGCGCAAATGCTTTCGCGCCGGAGCCTGTTTCTCCCTCATTCCGGTGAAATAGGGACAAATATACCTTATTTTTTTTATTGGCCGGAGATTTGTTCTCAAATTCGGCAATCTGAATAATTTATTGGATTATTCCGACGAATTTATCTAATTTTGTATGCCGATAACCGGAGCCCCTCCACGTCACTCATCGGGAAGTGCCTCAAATACATTGTACAACAATCATTATAATCCCTGACACGTTTTGTCGGCAAAACAGAAATCGGGAACAACAACAGAATGGAATATGCCATCATAGCGGCCGGAGAAGGGTCGCGTCTCGCCCAAGAAGGGGTCGCTTGGCCCAAACCGCTGGTACCGGTATGCGGCGAGCCCCTGCTCGACCGCCTGTGTCGAATATTCGCCGCAAACGGGGCATCGCGCATACACATCATTATCAATGAAGAACGCGACGAAGTGCGCCGCCACGTCGAGGGGCTCCAAGACCGGTATCCGATACGCCTCCTCATAAAAAACACGCCCAGTTCGATGCACAGTTTCCACGAACTGGCCGCAGGCATCACCGCCGACCGTTTCTGCCTCACAACGGTCGACCCCGTTTTCGACGAAGAAGAATTTTCCCGATATATCGGCACCTTTTGCAACGACACGTCGCTCGACGCCTATATGGCCGTAACCGACTTTATCGACGACGAAAAGCCCCTCTATGTCAAGACCGATGAAGAAATGCGCATCAGAGCATTCAACGACACGCATACCGGCAACAGTCTTTATGTCTCGGGAGGCATCTATGCGTTCACCCAAGCTGTGGTGCCGGTATTGCGGCAAGGTATCGCAACAGGCATGTCGCGCATGCGCAACTTCCAAAGGGCCCTCCTCTCGGCCGGCTTGCGTGTAAAAGCACACCCTTTTTCCTGCATCATCGACATCGACCATGCAGCCGACATCACCAAGGCCGAATCGTTTCTCCTCACCCACAAACGTCCTACGCCATGAACCATTCCTGTGCCGGCATAAGCCGGGCAAGCCGATTCTCTCCCAATCGTGAATGCCACGATGCCGCCGTTTTTGTCCTCACAGCCGAATACCTGCGAGAGGAAGGGTGGCAGGTCGAGCTTTTTACCGAGGAGTCTTTCCTGACGAGCCGTGACGACCGGCCATACATCTTCCACATGGCCCGAGGGTGTGAAACGCTCGACCGTCTCAAAGAACTGGAAGACAACCACGCCTCGGTCATAAACACGACACCCAGTATCAGGAACTGCCGCCGCGACCGTCTCACCAGTATCTTGCTGCAAAACGGCATTCCTTATCCCGACAGCTTCATCATCGATACCACCGGCTCCATCGAAGAGCGTTTGCGCCAAAAGGGAATGGAGTCGTGCTGGCTGAAACGAAGCGACGCCCACACGACACACCCCGAAGACATCGGGTTTGCCCCGACCGCCGACGCCGCCCGGCGCCTGCTCGCCTCCTTCGCCGCCCGAGGCATCGGCCAAGTAATCGTGAACCGCCATCTGCCGGGCGATGTCATAAAATTCTACGGCGTGGAGGGTGAACCGTTTTTCTACTGGTGCTATCCCACAAGCAAGGGCCTCGACAAATTCGGCAACGAACGCATCAACGGGACGACGACCCGAATCCCGTTTGAAGAAGAGGCTTTGCGCGACATCGCTTCTCATGCCGCCCGGCTCCTGGGTCTCTGCATCTATGGCGGAGACGCCATCGTCTCACCCGACGGGTCGGTATATCTTGTCGACATAAACGACTGGCCGAGTTTCTCGCCCTGCCTCCACGAGGCGGTAGCGCACATCGGCCGGGCCATCATAAAAAATTTCACTCGCTAACATGTCTGCCCAACCAACCAACACCCCGGCCTCTCCCCGGAAACGCCCCTCACTGGCATCGACACTGAAATCGCGCGATACCGAAGAGACGTTCGACCTGATTTTCTATCGCCCCATCGGTTATGTGTGGGCACTGCTTTGCCGCCGGCTGGGCATCGTCCCCAACGCGGTAACCATCGTGGCCATCATTCTGGGAACCGCCGGCGGCATCTTGTTGGGGTTTGGGACGCTCTCCCTCACCCTGTGGGCCATCGCCTTGATTGTCCTGGCCAACTCACTCGACAGCGCCGACGGCCAGCTGGCCCGCATGACCGGCCAATACTCGCGACTGGGTCGTTTCCTCGACGGCATGTGCGGCGACATCTGGTTCATTGCCATATACGTCTCGGTGGCCTACCGCATCTCCGTCGAAACAGACTGGGGCATCTTTTCTTGGCCGCTGGGCGTGATTACCGGCGTGTTCCACGCCAAACAGGCGGCAATGGCCGACTATTACCGCAACTTCCATCTCTTTATCCTCAAAGGAAAAGCGCAAAGCGAATGGGACGAATCGGTCCAACTCGCCGTCACCTACCGCAACACGCCGTGGTTTCCCCATCTCTTTGCCAAACTTTCGGCACTTTCTTATTGGAGGTACACCCGCGAACAAGAGCGTTCCACCCCCGCCCTGCAACGACTCCGCCGGCTGCTCGACAGCCGCTACGGCGACGAGTGGCCCCTGCCGTTGCGCGAGGCATTCCGGCAGAAGAGCAAGCCGCTGATGAAGTACACCAACATTCTCTCCTTCAACACCCGCATCTTTGTCCTCTTTGCCGTCATGCTGCTCAACAAGCCGCTCTACTATTTTCTTTTCGAACTCACGGTCATGAATCTCATACTGGGGTATATGATTTGGCGCCACGAACGCATTTGCAAGGAATTCATTGCCAAAATAGAAAAAGGAGAAACGATATGAATGGCACAACCGTCAAAGGGATTCTTTTCGACTTCGGGGGGACACTCGACACCAACGGCACTCACTGGGGCATCGTATTGCAAGAGGCATACCGCGATGCCGGTTTTACACTCGACGAGGCGGCATTCAGAGAGATGTATGTGCAAGGCGAACGCCAACTGGCCGCCCGTCCCGTCATCTCCGACCAAGACACATTCGACATCGTGTTGCAAAAAAAGCTCGACCTCGAATGTGCATACGGCATCGCCCACGGTTTTCTACCCGATGAGCCCGCGACCCGCACACGCATCGCCGGCATCGCCTGGCACTGTTATGAATCGGCCCTTGAAAACACCCGCCGGGCAGCCGAACTCCTGCGAAAACTGCAAACCGGTTACCGGCTGGCGCTGGTCTCGAATTTCTACGGCAACTTGCAGGCGGTACTGGCCGATTTCAACTTGACCGAGTGCTTCGAAGCGGTCATCGAATCGGCCCGGGTCGGCGTGCGCAAACCCGACCCGGCCATCTTCGCACTCGCACTCGACACCTTGCATCTCGCCCCGTCCGAGGTTGTCGTCGTGGGCGACAGCTACAAAAACGACATCGCTCCCGCTCTCGCGCTGGGTATTACTCCGATTTGGCTCAAAGGACGCGGTTGGGACGAGAACGATGCCCACCGCACGGCGCCCCACATCATCGGCGACCTGGGCGAGCTCGCCGACGTGTTGCAGAACCGGCCCGACGCAAGGTGACCACCCGCCGGGGAAATGGCCATACGCCGTGCGACAAATCTTCCCTCAGAAATACAACACAGGAAGCCGGCAAGAAGAATCACCCCCACCCATTCTCAAACGTGGCGGCAGCCGGGGCGGGAATCCACCCCGCAAAAAAACAAGTCAAAGATGAGAAAACAAAAAAAGGAGACAACCCTTGGCTGTCTCCTTTCAAGGTGATCGAGGAGGGATTCGAACCCTCGACCCACAGCTTAGAAGGCTGTTGCTCTATCCAGCTGAGCTACCCGACCGGCCACTCTTTCAGAATGCATAACCCTAAAAAAGCGTTGCAAAGGTAAGTGATTATATTGTAAACACCAAATCCGCATTCGTTTTTTTGACAAAGCCGCCACACGGGCGTGCAAGTCTCCGGTTTTTCGGCAGGGCAGAAAAGGGCATCGGTTTCCACGCGACAATCCGCGCCGACGACCGGGGCTGCCACACCCCGTTCCTGCCGGCAAAAGCAGGAGCACCAAGACGGCACACTTCCGCCCCCAAAGGGAGCAAATAAAGAAAACCGCCGATATTCAGCGAGAAAACTGTTGGAGATACCAAAAAAAACACCTACCTTTGCGGTGCTTTTTTAAGTATTCCGTGCGATGGGAAATTAAGAAGCTTATAATCTTAATTTTGAGTAACACAAAAACCAAACAAAATGAAAACATTCCAATTAGTAGGAACCCCCAGAACCGACTTGGGCAAAAAGGCTGTAAAAGCCTTGCGCAAAAACGACCTCATTCCTGCCGTACTCAATGGCGGAGAAGTATTTAACCTCCCCTACACCGGCACGCTGAAAGAAGGCGAGAAAATCGTAGAAATCGGCAACAACCAAGGTCTCATCGTTACCGACTTTGCCGTTTCGACCAACGCCGTTCGCAAACTGGTCTTCACCCCCGAAATCTTCGTAGTCGAACTCACCATCGGTGAAAAGAAAGTGATGGCTGTCGTCAAAGACATACAATTCCACCCGGTAGAAGAGAGAATCCTCCACATGGACTTCCTCGAAGTTACCGAGAAGAAACCCGTGGTAATGGAAGTTCCCGTTGCCCTCGAAGGTCACTCCGAAGGTGTGAAAGCCGGTGGTAAACTGAGCCTCGAAATGAGAAAGCTCAAAGTAAAAGCCATTTACACCGCCATTCCCGAGAAAATGGTCATCAATGTCGACAACCTCGGTTTGGGCAAAACCATGCAAGTGGGCGACCTGCACTTCGACGGTCTCGAAATCATGAACGCCAAGAACGCCGTGGTATGCGCAGTGAAACTGACCCGCGCCGCCCGTGGTGCCGCTGCCAAAGCCTAATAACAAGGACAAGACAGCATGAAATACCTGATTGTAGGCCTGGGCAACATCGGAGACGAATATGCTGCCACCCGGCACAACATAGGTTTCAGAGTATTGGACGCCTTAGCCAAGGCGTCCAATCTCGTTTTTGAAGACAAGCGATATGGCTTCGTGACCCAAATGCGACTCAAAGGCCACATTCTTACGCTGCTGAAACCTTCGACCTATATGAACCTCAGCGGCAACGCCGTGCGCTATTGGTTGCAAAAGGAGAACATCCCCGTCGAAAACCTCCTTGTCGTAGTCGACGACCTCGCCCTCCCGTTCGGCACCCTGCGCCTGAAACCCCGTGGAAGCGACGCCGGGCACAACGGGCTGAAACACATACAACAAATCCTCGGCTCCGACGCCTACGCCCGCCTGCGTTTTGGCATCGGCAACGACTTTCCCCGTGGCGGACAGGTCGACTTCGTCTTGGGCACCTTCCCGCCCGAAGAAGAACAGCTACTGCCCGAACGGCTCGAACGTGCCGGCGAAATCATCAAGGAATTCTGCCTGTCGGGCATACAAAATGCCATGAACCATTACAACAACAAATAGCACCATGCCGAAAAAAGAGGGAGAAATAAGGCTCGACAAATTCCTGTGGGCGACCCGCATCTTCAAAACCCGCACCATCGCCACCGAAGCCTGCAAAAAAGGGCGCGTGTCGATAGGCGGTGCCAATGCCAAACCGTCACGCCCGGTGCAGATAGGCGAAATCATCGAGGTACGCAAGCCACCCATCACCTACTCCTTCAAGGTCCTGGACCTGGCCGAAAACCGCATGGGAGCCAAACTGGTGCCGCAATACCTCGAAAACGTAACACCTCCCGAGCAATATGAACTCATAGAGATGATACGCCTCAGCGGTTTTGTCAACCGGGCCAAAGGCGAAGGTCGCCCCACCAAGCGAGACGGACGCGAGTTGAAAAAATTTACCGACGAATGCTACTACGGTCCCTCGCCCGAAGAGAACGACGACTTCGATTTCGATTTTGACATGGACGACCTCAACCCCTAAAAAGTTGAGGTCGTTCTCGTTGTTATCGCTCCCGGCAAGCCGGTCCAAAAGACAAGGGGGCTCAAAACATTATAAGACATCACCACAAAAAAGAGGCAAAAAAAGAGCGATTTTTGGCAAAAAGTTTTACCTTTGTGACTCTCTATAAGTAAAACCCTAAAAATAAAAACATCATGAAAGATATAGATTGGTCGAACCTTCCGTTCGGATACATGCGCACCGACTATAATGTACGCTGCTACTACCGCAACGGGGCATGGGGCGAGTTGGAACTCTGCTCCGAAGAAACCATCAACCTGCACATGGCCGCCACAAGCCTCCACTACGGACAAGAAGGTTTTGAAGGTCTGAAAGCCTATCGCGGCCAAGACGGCAAGATACGCATCTTCCGTCCCGAAGCCAACGCCGAGCGTCTGCAAAGCACCTGCCGCGGCATACTCATGCCCGAATTGCCCACCGAGTTGTTTGTCAACGCCGTGAAGAAAGTGGTCAAAGCCAACGAACGCTTTATCCCGCCCTACGAAAGCGGAGCCGCCCTCTACATACGACCGCTGCTCATCGGCATCAGCGCCCAAGTGGGAGTACACCCCGCCAGCGAATACCTCTTCGTGGTGTTTGTAACCCCCGTAGGGCCATACTTCAAAGGCGGATTCGCCACCAACCCCTACGTCATCATTCGCGAGTTCGACCGTTCGGCCCCTCTCGGCACCGGCATCTACAAAGTCGGCGGCAACTACGCGGCCAGCTTGCGTGCCAACAAAATGGCGCATGACTTGGGCTACTCCTGCGAATTCTACCTCGACGCCAAAGAGAAAAAATACATCGACGAATGCGGTGCGGCCAACTTCTTCGGCATCAAAGACAACACCTACATCACCCCGCTGTCGACCTCGATTCTGCCCTCCATCACCAACCGCAGCCTCATGCAGCTGGCCGAAGACCTGGGCATGAAAGTCGAACGTCGTCCCGTTCCCGAGGAAGAACTGGCCACCTTCGAAGAAGCCGGCGCCTGCGGAACCGCCGCCGTCATCAGCCCCATCGAGCGCATCGACGACCTCGAAAACAAGAAATCGTATGTCATCGCCAAAGACGGCAAGCCCGGCCCCGTGTGCACCAAGCTCTACAACAAGCTGCGCGCAATCCAGTATGGCGACGAGCCCGACACGCACAACTGGGTAACCATCTTGGACTAAAAACAAAAAACGCACCGAAATGGACCCGTTTACCCTCATCGACAAATACTACACCAAAGGCACAAAGCTCTATGACATACTGGTCACGCACAGCCGGAAAGTAGCCGAGAAAGCAATAGAAATAGCCCGCTTGCACCCGGAACTTGATGCCGACGAGACCTTTCTCCACGAAGCGGCCATGCTGCACGACATAGGCATCTACCTCACCCATGCCCCCGACATCGCCTGTTTCGGCACCCGCCCCTACATCTGTCACGGCTCGTTGGGCAGCGAATTGCTCAAAAACGAAGGGTTACCCCGACATGCCTTGGTGTGCGAGCGGCACACGGGAGCAGGGCTCTCACTCGACGACATCATCAGAGAAAACCTGCCCATTCCCCATCGCGACATGTTGCCGATAAGCATCGAGGAACAAATCATCTGCTACGCCGACAAATTTTACACCAAATCGGAACCCGACTGCGAAAAAACACCCGAAGAAATCAGACGGAGCCTGTCGAAATACGGAGAGGCATCGGTAAAACGATTTGAGCAATGGGACTTATCTTTCTCATCTAAAAATTATTAAAACATCTGCCCGACACCCCAATGTCGGGCAGATTGCCTATCTTTGCGGACGGATTGCCCACACAAGAAGTGAATGCCACCGAAATATAAGATTTTCTACCTCATACTCTTCTTTCTCGGATTATTCTCTACCGCCATCTCGGCTGCCACAGATAGTCACGAGAGCACCAGCGGCATATCCCGTCATGACATCGAAGCCTATCACGCTTACCTGAGCACACTCTACGCGCCAAGCGCCGAAAGCGTCGGCAAGGAACGGAAACGGAGAAAAGACAAAAAAAGCGAACTGGCCGACTCGACCGCGACGGTCGACACGGCCCTGCAAACGACCGGCCCCCTTCGGCAAGAACCGGTCGACACGGCCACGGCAGGCTCGGCACTTTCCCGCGGCGGCCTCATCTCCGACACCACAAACCGGGCAAGCACCCCCTCCGACTCGACATTCTCCCTCGTAGCCGACACGACCGGCATCGGGCTCGACACCACGTCCCTGGCACCCGACACGGCCGCCACCGACTCGGCCCGCGCACCGCGCAAAGAGGCGTTCGAAGACGTCATCACCTACCATGCCAACGACTCGGCCGTCTTCACCAGCAACAACATGGGATTCCTTTTCGGCGGCGGCGTCGTAACCTATCAAACGATGGAACTTACCGCCGACGAGATGCACATGGACATGGACAGCAGCCAGATTTTCGCGACCGGGCGTCCCGACTCCGTGGGTGACATCGTGGGCAAACCCATATTCAAAGACCCCAGCGGCGAGTATGAGACCTCGACGATGAAATACAACTTCGACACACAGAAGGCATTCATCACCAACGTCATCACCCAACAAGGCGAAGGATTCCTCACGGGCGGCAAAACCAAAAAGAACCCCGACGACTCCTACTTCCTCAAAGACGGGAAATACACGACTTGCGACAACCACGAACACCCGCACTTCTACCTGCAACTGACCAAGGCCAAGATGCGACCCAAGAAAGACGTCGTGGCCGGTCCCGCCTACATGGTGCTGGGCGGCGTACCGCTACCGCTGGCCATACCGTTCGGATATTTTCCCTTTTCCGAGAAATACAGTTCGGGTATCATCATGCCCACCTTCGGAGACGAAAGCGCCCGAGGGTTTTACCTGCGCGACGGCGGCTACTATTTCGCCATCAACGACTACATCGACCTGGCACTTACCGGGGAGATTTACACCAAAGGGTCATGGGGCATCAACGCCCAGTCGGCCTATGTAAAACGGTATAAATTCTCGGGCAACTTCTTCATCAGCTACCTCGTCACCATACTGGGCGACAAAGGAATGCCCGACTACTCGAAACAGACCAACTTCAAGCTCACCTGGTCGCACACCCAAGACCGCAAGGCCAACCCCAACCTCACCTTCTCGTCGAGCGTGAACTTTGCCACCAGCGGTTACAGCCACAACAACCTGACCAACTACGGCAACTCCACGGCCTTCACCAACAACACGACCAGTTCGACCGTGAGCCTCTCCTACAACATACCCAACTCTCCTTTCAGCTTCGCCCTCACGGCAAACGTGACGCAACGCAACTCCGACTCCACCCTGAACGTCTCTTTCCCCAACCTCACCATCAACATGAGTCGCATTTACCCCTTCAAACGGAAAAACCGTGTAGGAAAAGAGAAATGGTACGAGAAAATCAGCCTCAACTACTCGGGAAACTTCAAGAACTCGATACAGACCAAGCAAAACCAGTTCCTCAAATCGAATCTTATCAAGGATTGGAGCAACGGCATGCAGCACAACATACCGATATCGGCCACGTTCACGGCATTCAAATATATCAACATCACCCCGTCGTTCTCCTTCACCGACCGCATGTATACCAACCGCGTCATGCAGTCCTGGGACCCGCGCACCTCATCGGTCGTCAGAGATACGACCTACGGTTTTTACAACGTATATAACTACTCGTTCAGCGTGAGCGCACAGACCAAACTCTACGGTTACTACCGCCCGTTGCCCTTCATCGGGAAGAAAATCCCCATGATACGCCACGTCCTCACCCCCACCGTGCGTTTCTCGGGAGCCCCCGACTTCGGTGCTTCACGCTATGGTTACTGGCAACGCTACATGCGCATCAACTCCGACGGCACCCCCGAAGAGGTCTACTATTCACCCTTCTCGGGCAGTTCCTACGGCGTGCCCGGTCGAGGCAAGACCGGCTCGGTGAGCCTCTCGGTGGCCAACAACCTCGAAATGAAAGTCAATACCGACAAAGACACTACGGGTGTGCGCAAAGTAAGCCTCATCGAAAATCTCTCGGCCAGCATGAGCTACAACATGGCGGCCGACTCACTCAATTGGAGCAACCTCAACACATCACTTCTCATCAAACTCACCAAGCAGTTCAACCTGCAAGTGAGCGCCGTCTTCGACCCCTACACCTACCAGCTCAGTTCCAACGGCTCACCCGTGAAAGTCAACGTGCCGCGCTGGAAAGCCGGCAAAGGGTTTGCCCGCCTGTCGAGTGCCGGCACCTCGTTTTCCTACACCTTCAACAACAGCACTTTCCAACGGAAAGATAAAAAGAACCAGCCTCAAAACGAGGAAGAACCCATCAACCCCGAAGATGAAATCCTCTCAAACGCCGACCAAATAACCGAATCGGAGAATAACGAGTCGAAAGAGAAAGATGAACCCATGAAGATGCGCGACGGGTATATGGTGTGGGAAGTCCCGTGGAGCTTGTCGATCAACTACTCCATCAATTACAGCTACGGCAACTTCAACAAGGAGAAAATGGAATATGACGGCCGCATCAACCAGAACCTGAGTATTTCGGGCAACATTCAGCCCACCAAGAACTGGTCGTTCTCCTTCTCGGCCAGCTACAACTTCGTAACCAAACGCCTGGCTTACATGAACTGCAACATCACCCGCGACATGCACTGCTGGTCGATGAGTGCCAGCCTCATACCCGTGGGTGCGTTCAAGTCCTACAATTTCAGCATACGCGTAAAATCGTCGATACTCAGCGACCTGAAATACGACAAGAGCGGCAACTCCTACGACGCCCTCGACTGGTATTGACGATACTTTGCGACCGTCCCGCGAAAAAAGCGCCACCGCAACATCGATATTCGCACAGAAATTTTTACATTTGCCCTATCACCATCTAATCCTAATCTTGTCATCATGAAAGCAAAGATACTCGTCACCGGCGGTGCCGGATACATCGGGTCGCACACGACGGTCGAACTGCAAAATGCCGGTTATGAAGTGGTCATACTCGACAATCTCTCCAACTCCAACGCCGATGTCATCGACGGCATCGAACGCATCACAGGCACCCGTCCGGCCTTTGAGAAAATGGACATGCAAGACAAAGACGCCCTGCGGGCACTCTTTGAGAAACACCCGGGAATCAAAGGCGTCATCAATTTCGCGGCCAGCAAGGCCGTGGGCGAATCGGTCAAGAAACCGCTGCTTTACTACCGCAACAACCTCGTGACCATACTCAACCTGCTCGACCTCATGCCCGAATACGGGGTCGAAGCACTCGTCTTCTCGTCGTCGTGCACCGTCTACGGTCAACCCGACGTGCTGCCGGTCGACGAGTCGGCCCCCATAAAACCGGCATTGTCGCCCTACGGGAACACCAAACAGATATGTGAGGAAATCATCACCGACACGATACATGCGGGAGCCCCCTTCAAGTCGATACTGCTCCGCTATTTCAACCCCATCGGGGCTCACCCCAGCGCCGAAATCGGAGAGCTGCCTCTCGGCACGCCCCAAAACCTCTTGCCCTACATCACGCAGACGGCCATCGGCATACGGCCGCAACTGAGCGTCTTCGGCGATGACTACGCGACCCCCGACGGCTCGTGCATACGCGACTACATCAATGTTGTCGACCTGGCACAAGCCCATGTGAAAGCCATCGACCGCATGCTGGGAAACCAAAGCGACGAGAAGGTAGAGATTTTCAATCTCGGAACCGGCCAAGGAGTATCGGTATTCGAACTGATTCACACCTTCGAGGAGGCAACCGGCGTGAAACTCAACTACAAAATCGCACCGCGCCGCGAAGGCGACATCACCCAAGTGTGGGCCGACCCCCGGAAAGCCAACACGGTATTGGGGTGGAAAGCCGAAACCTCCCTGGCCGACACCCTGAAATCGGCTTGGAGATGGCAACTGCACCTGCGCGAAAAAGGCATCATGTAAAAAAGATTCTCCCCCATACGTTCTCACGGCGGGCCGCTCTTGACAATGAGCGGCCCGCCGTTTTTTCCCGTCCCGCCCCCTTGCGCACATCGGCTCCATGCCCCACAGCGGCGACATTTTTATCCGCCGCCGATTAACAATATATAACTAATTATTTTATTAGAACATTTCTTAGATTAGAATTATTATCGTATCTTTGCAACAAGAAAAAACAAGAGACATGAGCGACAACGACATCATAGAACTGTTCAGGGAAAAGAAACTGCGGCTCACACCGCAACGCATGAGCATCTATCGAGCCGTGCGGGAACTGCATCACCCGACAGCCGAAGAGGTATGGGAGCTCGTGCGCAAGAAAATTCCCGCCCTCACCGTCGCCACGGTCTACAACACCCTCGAATGCCTGGTCAACGCCGGGCTGGCCGAAAAGGTATTCACGCTCGACAACAAAATGTATTTCGACGCCGACACCCGGCCACACCAACACCTCTACGACAATCGCACCCACAACATCAGCGACCTGCACGAAAGCGGTCTCTCCGAGGTGATCCGGCGGCACATCGAGGGTCTCGAAGAACTGAAAGACTTCGAATTGGAAGACATAAAAATACAACTCATCGGCCACTACAACCGGCCGAAAAAATAACCCCGTTATTCACCCCATAACACTCACAATCATGAAAAGTATCAAAGGAACAAAGACCGAACAAAACCTGTTGAAATCGTTTGCCGGCGAATCGCAAGCACGCGGACGCTACGTCTATTTTGCCAGCATCGCCAAGAAAGAGGGATACGAGCAAATCTCGGCCATTTTCAGCGAAACCGCCGAACAGGAAAAAGAACACGCCAAACGCTTCTTTAAATTCCTCGAAGGAGGCATGGTGGAAATCACTGCCTCATTCCCCGCAGGCATTCTCTCGACCACCCTCGAAAACCTGAAAGCCGCTGCCGCCGGCGAGAACGAAGAGTGGAGCGAACTCTACCCCGAATTTGCCAAAGTGGCCGACGAAGAGGGATTCCCCGAAATAGCAGAAGCATGGCGCCGGATAGCCACCGTAGAAGCCGGGCACGAGGCCCGCTACCTCAAACTCTATGAACGTATGCTGAACGGCACCGTATTTGAAGATGAGGAAGAAATCGAATGGCAATGCCGCAACTGCGGATACATTCACAAAGGGAAAAAGGCTCCCGACATGTGCCCGGCCTGCCAACACCCGAAAGCCTATTTCGAGCGCAAAAAGAACAATTATTAAGCCGGGAGGGTTATATAGAAAAATCCTATCCCCTGCCATCGTGAGGGGAACCGTTAAGGTATTTATGTCACGATAAGGTAAAAAAAAGATTGTTTGCATCGACGAGGGGGATTACCGCGACAGCGATAATCCCCCTCACTTCTTATTTGAACTTCCTCCCACAAGTTTTGAGTCTACCATTTCAGGACACGCCGACTGCATAGGGAGCGGGAAATCTATTTTACGGGAATCTTTTCGATACGACGCTGGTGGCGCCCGCCTTCAAATGCGGTACGAAGGAACACTTCCACCACAGCCCGAGCCTCGTCGACAGAGATAAAACGGCCGGGCATGACACACACATTGGCATCATTATGCTGACGGGCCAGGCGGGAAATTTCTTCACACCAACAAAGGGCGGCCCGCACCCTCTGATGCTTGTTGAGGGTAATGTTGATACCGTTCCCACTCCCGCAAATGGCAATTCCGGGATAACATTCTCCCCTTTCTATGGCACCGGCCAAGGGGTGAGCATAATCGGCATAGTCGCAACTCTCCGACGAATAAGTACCAAAATCTTTGTAGGAGATGCCCCACTCGGTGAGCCAGGCCATCACATGCTGCTTCAACTCATATCCGGCATGGTCGCAGGCCAATCCTACCGGAATGCCGGGTTTCAAAATACTCATAATCAAGATTTTTTAATGACACCTATAAAAATCTCTTCAACGATACTTTCTTCCACAAAGGTAAAAGATAACAGGCACATAACCAAGAAAAAAGAAAATTTATCACTATTCGCGGCATATTGAATAGATTTAATCACTCTCCGACATGACATTACAGAAAAGTTTTGCTTATCTTTGAGACGTGCAATATCTATTCTTGAAAAACCGGTCATCATGAAAACATTCCTGAAAATCTTTGCCATCATTATCTTGGTCATTGTCGCACTGCTCATCGCCATACCCTTGATACTGAAAGGGAAACTGGCCGACATCGTAAAGGCCGAAGCCAACAAGATGCTCAATGCCAAGCTCGACTTTGAAGAACTCGACATCAGCCTGCTGCGCAACTTTCCCCAAGCCACGCTCGTGCTGAAAGAGCTGTCGCTCACGGGGGTCGGCGAATTTGAGGGCGACACCCTGGCAACTGCCGACGAGGTCGCAGCTGCCGTAAACCTGATGAGCCTCTTCGGCGACACCGGCTATGAAATCACCTACATCACCTTGGACCGGCCCAAAGTACAAGCCCTCATTCACTCCGGCGGAGCGGTAAATTGGGACATCATGAAACCCGACAGTACCGCCGCGGAAGAAAACCCGGCCGAAGAGGAAAGCAGCAGCTCGTTCGACCTGCAATTGCGGAAATTCCGCATCAAGGACGCCTGCATCGCCTACATCGACGAAGCGGGCGACATGGCCTTCTCCACAAACAAATTCAATCTTGCCCTCACCGGAAAACTGAGCGGAATGGAGACCGCCTTGCAATGCAAAGCCATGATGCAAGACATCAACTTTACCATGGAAGGGGTGAGGTATCTGCATCAAGCCGAACTGGAAGCTGAGCTGAAATTAATTGCCGACCTCGACAACTACAAATTCACTCTCGATGAGAACCATCTGCGTCTCAATGCCATAGAAACGACACTCGATGGTTGGGTGGCTCTTCCCGACGACGGCATCGAGATGGACATAAAACTGTCGACCCCGAAAATCAATTTCAAGGACATACTGTCGATGGTTCCGGCCATCTACCAAAACAACTTTGCCGACTTGCAAACCTCGGGTAACGTATCTCTCACGGCCGAAGCCAAAGGACGGTTCGACGACAACTCGCTGCCGGCCTTCGCCATCGCCCTTGATGTCGACAAAGCCAAAGTCTTCTACACCGGCATGCCCCGCTCTGTCGATGACATCGCCATTGCCCTGCGAGTAGCCAACAACGGCGGCGACCTCGACTTGACGACCATCGACGTCAACACGTTCAAGTTCACGTTTGCCGGCAACCCGTTTGCCTTGACCCTCCATGCCTCGCACCCGATGTCGGACTTACAGTTCAACGCCTCGGCCAACGGCACCATCAACCTCGGCGAAATCGAGCAAATCTATCCCTTGGGCGATTCCATTTCGCTGAACGGCATCATAACGACCGACATCACCCTCGCCGGCCGCATGTCGGACATCGAGAAGAAGAACTACCAAAACATCAAAGGCAAAGGCGACCTGTCCATCTCGAAGATGAGCCTCTCGCTCACGGGACTTCCGCCCATTGTGGTAACCCAAGCCGACGCCCAAATAACCCCCGAAGCCATGAGCCTGACCCGCTTTGACCTCACCGTAGGGAAAAGCGACGTGAAAGCCACCGGAAAAATAAGCAATTACCTGCCTTATGTCATGGCCGGAGGCACCCTGCAAGGAAACCTCACCCTCGCGTCGTCACAGCTCGACCTCAACGAATTCATGACCACCGAAGAGGGCTCAGGCAACGAAACAGAAACCGACACCCCCACACCCGACAACGACACCACCTCGCTCAGCGTCTTCGTCGTGCCCGAAAACTTGCAGCTCTCTTTACAGGCCCAAGTGAAAAAGATAATTTTCGGCGACATGGAGCTGAAAAACTTCGCAGGGAAAGTTTCGCTCAAAGAGGGGAGCTTGTCGTTGAACAATGTCGCAGTCGACGCCCTCGGCGGAAACATCTCGGCCAGCGGCTCTTACAGCACCGCCTCGTCGGCGACATCACCCGACGTCGCCCTGTCGCTACGCATCAAAGAAGCCTCTTTCAAAGAGACATTCGAGCAACTCGACCTCGTGCAGCAAATGGTACCGCTGTTTGCCAAGACCGGAGGCAATTACTCGATTACGGCCGACCTCAACACGCGCCTCGACCAACAGATGTCACCGATACTCAACAGCCTCTCGGCAAAAGGAACCCTGCAATCGAAAAACATCGAGATACAAAACCTTGAAGTTTTCGACCTGCTGGCCAACCTCCTGCAAAACGACAAGTTGCGCAAGGTCGAAGCCAAGGACATCAAAATCGCATTTACGATTACCGACGGCCGGGTACGGACCTCTCCTTTCGACCTGAAAATAGGAAACACCAAACTCACCCTCGCGGGAACCACGGGGCTCGACCAGACCATCGACTACACGGCCACCATCGACCTCAGCCAGGAGAAAGTCATCAGCGACTATGTGGGTGTCGTTGAAGCCCGCATCGGCGGCACCTTCACCAAACCGACCATAGACATCGACACCAAGGAAATCGTGAAGCAAGCCGTCACCAACAAAGTCGTCGAGGCCATTGCCGGGAAAGGCTCCACAGATGAACAAGTGGCCAACATACGGAAAAAAGCCGAAGAGGCCGGACGCCTACTGGTAGAAACGGCCGAAAGAGAAGGCGAGAAACTGGTGGAAAAAGCCTCGAACCCCCTGGCTAAAATTGCGGCCAAAGCCGCCAAAACGACCATGGTCGAAGAGGCCGAGAAACAAGCCAAGCAATTAGCCGATGAAGCCGAAAAACAGATACGTCAACTCAAAGGCGAATAATCGAAAACCGGCCACAAAAGACCCTTTTATGTAAAAAAGGGTAAAACGAAATCTTATTTCGACATTTATTCGTAGATTTGCAAACCTTTACGTCAAGAAGGCGGCATGACAAACTTGCATGCACAGATGCAAGAAATGCCCATAAAAAACAGTGGATTATGAAAAAACTTATCACCTTAGCCAGCATATTCGCCCTCGTACTGACAACGGGCTGCAAGCCATCGGCCGGGCAAAGAGAGGCGGTCAATCCCGCTGCTGCAAACGACACGCTGACCGGAGAAATCTCTCTCTCAGGAGCCTTTGCCCTCTATCCCATGGTTGTAAGATGGGCCGACGAGTTCAAGCAACTGCACCCCAACGTGCGCATCGACATATCGGGCGGCGGAGCCGGCAAAGGCATGACCGACGCCCTGGCACAAGTAGTCGACTTGGGCATGGTCTCCCGCGAAATCTATGACGTGGAAACCGAAAAAGGAGCCCTTGGTTTTGCCGTCGTGAAAGATGCCGTCGTGGCAACCATCAATGTAAACAACCCCCATTTCACCGAAATATGCGCCAAAGGGCTGACCAAAGCCAGCGCAGAAGCCCTATGGGACAACCGATATAACACCTACGGCGATTTTTTGGGAACAACGAGTACCGTACCGGTACACGTTTACACCCGTTCCGATGCCTGTGGGGCAGCCGAGACATGGGCCGTGTGGTTTGGCAAACGGCAAGAACAACTGCAAGGTACGGCCGTATATGGTGACCCGGGCGTATCGGCCGCCGTACAGAAAGACCGTGTAGGCATCGGCTACAACAACATCGCATACGCCTACGACATGCGCACGCACCAACCCTATGAAGGACTGGCCGTCATTCCCATCGACGTAAATGAGAACGGCCAAATCGACGAAGACGAGAAATTCTACGAAAACAGCGCCGACCTTATTGCCGCCATCGGCGACGGCCGTTACCCCTCCCCTCCCGCTCGCGACCTGTATTTGGTAAGTAACGGCGTACCCGACAAACCCGCTGTGGTAGAATTTATCAAATACGCCCTCACCGAAGGGCAAAAATATGCCATCGAAACAGGATATATTCCGTTGCCCGAGACAACAATAAACAAGAGTCTTCAAAAACTCAATCTCTAATCGCCGACGATGGATTTATCGCTGTTACAACGACGCATATTCAAGGACAAGGCAGCCCGCTGGGTCATGCTCGCCCTCACGGGATTATCACTCTTCCTGCTCATCGCCATAGGCATCGGGCTTTTCTTTAAAAGCCGCCTCATCTTGTCGGAGCACTCCTTGTGGGATTTGCTCTCGGGTTCGTCATGGAAGCCACTCAGCGGAGAATTCGGCTTCCTGCCGTTTATCGTGGGAACCCTTTTCGTAACCGCCCTCTCCATCGCCATTGCACTCCCCATCTCGCTGCTCTCGGCCATATTCCTCACCGAGTATGCCAACTCATGGGTGAAACGGGTCGTATTTCCCATCTTCGACATCTTGGCCGGGATTCCTTCGGTCGTCTATGGCGTATGGGGCACCCTCATCATCGTACCTTGGATTGCCGACAAACTGGGACCTCACTTTGTCGACTACACCAGCGGTTATACCGTACTGGCCAGCGGTATCGTATTGGGTATCATGATACTACCCATACTGGTGAGCCTGCTCATCGAGATATTTACCATCGTGCCGCAAGACTACCGCGAGGCATCGGCCTCACTGGGTGCAACCAAATGGCAGACCTGCTCGAAGGTGATTCTGCGCAAGGCCATGCCGGGTATCGTCGCCGCCGTGGTGTTGTCCATATCGAAAGCCTTCGGCGAGACCATCGCCGTGCTGATGGTGTGCGGCAACTACGCCGCCATACCCCGGTCGCTCTTCGACCCCTGCTACCCGCTGCCGGCTCTCATCGCCAACAACTACGGCGAGATGCTGTCGTTGCCGCTTTACGAATCGGCCCTGATGTTCGCCGCATTCATATTATTCTTTATCATTTTGATATTCAACATCATATCGCGATGGATATTGCGCAATATCGAACGAAGCTACAAGATGTAACCGGAGGAACGCTGACCTATGAAAACCAAATTTATCGTTGAGAAAATTTTCTTCGGGCTGATGATTATCTCGGTCATTATCGTCTTTGCCTTCCTGGGCAGTATCCTCATCACCATCATACGCAACGGTTGGCCGGCCATGTCGTGGGACATGATTACCCAACTGCCGGGCGGAGGTTTCTACATCGGCAAGGAAGGCGGCGTACTCAATGCCATCGTGGGCTCCATCTACATCGTGGGCGCCTCGACCATTCTCGGACTGCTCATCAGCATACCCATCGTCTTCTTCATCAACATCTACCTGAAAAGCGACTCCAAACTGGCCAGTATCACCCGGCTGTCGTTTGACGTGCTCTACGGTATCCCGTCGATAGTGTACGGTGCATTCGGCTTCACCATCATGATATTCCTGGGATTGCGCACCTCGCTGCTGGGCGGAATCATCGTCATCACCCTACTGATAATCCCCATTTTCGTGCGTTCGATGGACGAAGTGGCCCGCCAGTTGCCCAAGCATCTGCTCGATGCCACCTATTCGCTGGGCGCCACCCGCTACGAAACCATCAAAGTGGCCATACGCCAAATCGCACCGGGCATCGCCACGGCCACCCTGCTGTCGATAGGCCGCGCCATCGGCGACGCGGCCGGTGTCATGTTCACCGCCGGTTTTACCGACAGCATTCCCACCTCGCTCGACCAACCGGCCGCCACCCTGCCGCTGGCCATCTTCTTCCAGCTGAGCAGTCCGCTGCCCGAAGTGCGTGAACGTGCCTATGCAGCCGCCCTGCTGCTGACACTAATCGTCCTTGTATTGAGTATCGTGGGACGCATGATTACGCACCGCTTCTCGAAAAACAAAATTAAGTAATGGAGAAAAATCGTTCTATGTTGAGTCATATTTTCGGTCATAAAAATCAGGCTGCCCAACAAGACAATGCCGGTTCTCTCTCAGAGGCAGTAACCCGAGACGAAGATTCGGTCATCAAAATCGAAGGTCTGAACATCTATATCCACAACAACCATATTCTCAAAGACGTCAATCTCACCCTGCACGACAAGAAAATCACCTGCATCATCGGACCGTCGGGGTGCGGAAAAACCACCTTGCTGCGCAGCATCAACCGCATGATCGACACCACCGAGCACCTGCATGTCGAAGGACGCGTATTGGTAGGCGGCGAAGACATCTACGACCGCAAGGCCGAAATCACCCACATACGGAAGAAAATAGGGCTGCTCTCGCAACGCCCCACGCCGCTGCCCATGTCGATATACGACAACATCACCTATGGCTGCCGCATACACGGCGTGCGCAACCGCAAAGTCCTCGACGCCACGGTCGAGAAATACCTCAAAGGCGTCAACCTGTGGGAAGAGGTGAAAGACCGCCTGCACAGCCCGGCATCGGCCCTTTCCATCGGCCAGCAACAACGATTGTGCCTGGCTCGCGGACTGGCTGTGGAGCCCCAATTTATCCTGGCCGACGAGTCGACCTCGGCACTCGACCCCATATCGAGCAAACACATCGAAGACCTCTTTGCCAAACTGCGTGAGCGCTACGGCATCATCATGGTCACCCACACTCTGCGACAAGCCCTGCGCATTGCCGACTATGTGGTGTTCATGTATATGGGAGAGGTCATCGAACAAGGCACGGCCGAAGAGTTGTTCAAAAACCCGCAAAACGACCTCACCAAACAATATCTGAGCGGCGTTTTCAGCTAAACGCAAAACAAAGTTACAACAGCGAGGCTTCCAAGAAGGAAGCCTCGCTGTTTTTTGCTGAAAACAAATATTCCCCGCAAAAATCTTTTTTAGAACGGATAGCCAATGGCCAGGTGGAAGGCCAGGCTTTTACCGAAACTGTCCATGTTGTAATAGTGCGGCTTGTCGTTGTTGTAGGGGGCATGCAAGCCTATTCCCATGTCGAGGCGGAGTATCAGGAAACTGATGTCATAACGCAACCCCACACCGGTACCGAGGGCGATGTCGCGCCAGAAGGTTTTCTTGTTGAGCGTTCCTCCGGGACGGTTCGCCTCGGCTTTGAGCAGCCAGATATTTCCGGCATCGAGAAAAACGGCTCCATGAAGGTCTCCCAAAATGGGGAAACGCAACTCGACATTGCTTTCGAGCTTGAAGTTTCCCGTCTGGTCGAGATAGGCATCGGCCTCGTCTTTCGGTGGTGCATAGCTGCCGGGGCCGACGGTGCGTATGGTAAAGGCCCTTATGCTGTTGGCTCCGCCGATGTAGAACTGTTCGCTATAAGGCAACACCGACGAATTGCCATAGGCCCAACCCGCCCCCACGAGGAACCGGGTGGCCAACTCCACATCGCCCCACAGGTGTCGGTAATACCGGAAATCGGTCGTGGCCTTGGCAAACTGGGAGAAGGGTATGCCGAGGAATTTTTTCTGCCCTTGGGTACCCGGTACGACCCATGACAACAGATTGCCGGCCGTGGAGACCGAGGTCTGCCAATAGATGTGGTTCCAATCATGGCGGCCCAATTTCTTGTCGAATCGATAGGTATAACCCACGGTGGGTATCAACTGGTTGCGGAAACTCAGGGCAATGGCCGGATTCTCTTGCAGGGTACTGTCGAAAGAGGCGGTCGAGTTCATCAGGTAATTATAACCGATTTTGGGTAGTTGCAGGGTGTGCGAACTCACCTCGGAGGTCTGGAAGTCGAACGCGAACGAGGTATTCAACGACATCATGCGGAAATATTGCGGGCGGTTCATCAACTCGGCACTGAGCTGCACCGTTGTCTTGCCGCCGTAACGGCGCTCGACCCGGGAATCCCAAAAGAGAGCCGAGGGCAGGAGGCGGGGAAAGGCCAACGAGGCTTTGAGCCCGAACTCATAGGAGTTGAGCAACGACGACTTGGTGGCGGAGGCCTGCCGTTTTCCCGTCTGCCACTCATACGAGCCCGTGAGTTCGAGCGACAACCGTTCGCCCCCGCCGAAGACGTTGTTGTGAGCCAAACCGAAGATGACCCCGGGGCCGATAAAGCTGTTGGTCGAAGAGGTGACATTGGCCTCGAACCACGCCTCCATGGGCGTATCCATGGCCGCATCGAGGGTGATGTCGAGTGCATCGGAGAGCGTATCGGGTCGGGATACCGCGACGTTGACATAGCGGAACACGCCCATGCGCACGAGGCTGTTGAGCGACTCGGTCTGCCGGTCGAGGGTATAGAGGTCGCCGGTGCGGAGGGTGATGTTCCGCTCGACAAAGCGTTTCCGTATTTTAAGCGGAGCCTGGTAGATGAAGGTCACGTTGGAGAGTTCGACCGTATCGACAGCCCCTTGCCCCGAAGCCGACTTCAAGTCGAAGGTTACATGCCCCACCCGATAGGGCCGCAACGCCTCGGGGGGGAGTTGATTCAATAATTGCAAACGCAACGCGACCTCATAAGAGGCAATCGTCGTATCGGCCAAATAGGAAAGATATTCGGGTCGGAAGAAGTAATACCCCCGATTGCGGAGCACCGAGGCAATGCGCGACCGCTCCGAGGCCAAAACGTCGGCCTGATAAATGTCTCCAACCCGAATCAGCGAGGAGGTGCGTGTGGAATCGATGAGGGCGGTCAACGGCGTTAGCGGTTCGGGATAGGAAACCGTCTTGTAATGCCACGGCCGGCCATAAGTCACGTCGTAGGTGACACGGGCTTTCCGGGGGTTCTTCTTGTTGTAATCGAGCCGGTAGGTCGCCGACGAGGAGAAATAGCCGTAATTGGCCAGTATGTCGGGGACGACGGCAACCCGCAGGTCGGGCTGCACGGCCGAGATGAGCACGGGCGTCTTGGCAAAACGCTCATAGAACCAGTGTTTAAAGCCTTTGTCCCGTTGGGGGGTTACATGATTGTAGACCCACAGGCCGAAGGGGAACGGCCAACGCACATAAGGGCTATACAGGGCGTTGTTGGGTTTTACCGAGAGGGCATCGCGCACCGCCGATTCGGCATCGGGCAAGAGTTTCACCCCTTCTGCCTCGGGCTCGATGCGCATCTTCTTCACTCCGGTGTAGAGTACCTCCCCATCGCCCAACTTGCTCGTCGTGTCGCAACCGGCGACGATGAGCAACAACAATACCGACAAAAGGATTTTTTTCATGGCTGCTGCGATGGAGGGTTCGACGATTGTTGTTTGCGGGAAGAGCGTCGGAAAAGGTCGGCAAGCCGCGACAGTTTCTTGCGCACGGCAAAGCCCACTCCCGTCTCGGTCACCTCGCCTTCGAGAATGGTCTCCTGCCCGGTGTGGCGGAATATCTTCAACACCATGTTGTCGCGCCGGTCGAGCTTGTATTCGAGCGCGATGTCGTCGACCAGATTCTCTTTCAATGCCTGTGTCGAATTATCGTCGGGCGAATAGCTGCCACCGACCACGATGCGCACCCGGTCGTTGAAAAGGTCTTTGGAGAGCTGGTAGGAGTAGTCGGTGTGCGTTGTCCCGTCGGCTTCGCCACGGCTGTTGATGCCGAAACTGAGGTTGACGTTTTTGAGGTTGTTCCGCGACCACTTGTTCAACTCATTTTGCAGGAACTGGTTGAGCGGGTTGCCCGAGAAGAGGTCGCCCTGTGAGGCGCTGGGACCCGTATAGGCATTGTAAATGAGCAGGCTCATCGCCTGCGAAGCCCGTTGTTCGGCGGTCATGGAGGTGAGCTCGTTCTGAATGGTCATGTCGCCGGGCGCTGCCACATCGAAAACGATGGAGAGATTGTCGAGCGACTGGGTGATGGCAATGGATACCTGGAACTGTACCGTACGGGTCGAGCCGCCCGAAGCGACATCGACCGACAACCGGTCGATGGCCGTGATGTCGAGCACGGGGTCGGCTATGTCGCCCTCCCATACCACCGAGCTGCCCTCCTTGATGGAAAACAGTTTCTGCCCGATAAGCGGGGGCGTGTAGCAGACCGTTCCGCCCGAGAGTTCATAACGGCCGGTAAAACGGCTGTCGCCCAGCTCGTTCATCGAATAGGTGAGGCTACCGCCCCCTTGCAAGTCGATGCGGCTGTTCCCGTCGGGAGTAAGTTCCACCGAGAGCGACACCGCATTGCCTATGTCGACATTCACCAGCATATCCATACCCGACACCGGTCTGAAAGCGGGCGCAGACTCTACGTCGGCCGTATCGGCAAACGTGGTGAAGGTCACCATGTCGCCGTAATTGCTGACGCCCGGCAGCGTATTGCTTTCCTGCAAGACATAAGTCGCCTCGGTCCCGTTGAGCAGGACAAGATTCCCGCGCAACGACAACGCGTCGGTATATCCGCGCACCGATGCGGCGACATCGGCCGCCGCTTTGCCGTAAAGCATCGACGTGCGGTTCTTGGGCAGATTGAAAATTTCGAAGTTGTGACCGGCGACACGGGCATCGACAAAAGGTCGGGAGAGGTCGGAAACATCGACACGTCCCGAGATGTTCAACGGCTCATTGTTGGGGCCCGACAGGCAGAAGGTATCAATCTGTATGCTATTCCCCGCCATCGAGACAACCGCCGGTGAGAAACGGAACGAAGCCCCCACCATCGGTATCACGGCACGTCCCTCGTCGATGGCGAGCCGTCCGGCAAGGCGGGGTGCGTCGATGCGTCCCGAGACGGACACATCACCCCGCAACCGTCCCTCCACCCTCGCCATGTCGTCGGGCAGGAAAGCATTGGCCACCGACAGGGGGAACGACGGGAATCGTACCGTCAAATCGAGCGGCTCGGCCGACAAGGTATCGGTATCGTAACGGAGCGCCAGGTCCACGGCATCGAGCGTATCGACTGCAAGTGCCGCCCCCACCTGCATGAGCGACGGCGAGAGTTGCCGGTAATCGAGGGCAAGAGCCATGTTCCCCACCCACTTGGTGTTGTAAAATGCCGAGTCGAGACGCACCGTCCCAGCGACCATCGGACGGCCATCGGAGAAATGGGCCGACAAGGCCGTGGAGAGAAGCGCCGACACCGGGGGCGTGCCGGGCAAGGTCTGTAAGATGGGCGCCAACCTCAGGTTCTCGACATCGAGATATATCGTGTCGGCACCGGGGTGCGCGCCCGACCGCAGCGAAAACGACTGAATGTCGTGCTGCAACAGCACATCGGCCGCCAGACGGCCGTCGAAATAGTAATCGATAAAGTTTCCGGCGTTGAGCGACCAACCGGGTACCCCCAATGTGGGAGAGTCGGGAGCCAACGTCAGGTGCAAAAGGGAATCGGACGCTCGCGCATCGATGTCGAGAACCAATCCCGCCACCTGTTCCTGGTCACACTGCCGCAAAGCGGCATAAAGTTCGTTATGCCCCACATATCCCGAGACGCCGGCTCGCGCCAACAGCGTCGATGTAGCCGGCGTATTTCCCATCTGCACGGCATAACGCAACACATCGTCCTCCTGCCGCAAAGAGGCGGTAAGCGTATCGGCCGCAAACGAGGAGAGCGCCAAACCGTCGACCTGCGCCTCAAATGCAAAGGGAGCCGCAGAGGAGTTACCCGCCGAGAAGCGGAGAGAGTCGAGCGCGAAGCCGCTCTCCGACAATATTTTCTCGACGACCTGCTCGGGCACCAATCGTCCCTGCACCTGAAAATCGGGCAACAGGGCACACAACGCCGAGGGCTTGACCTGCATCGTCCGAAGCGACTGCGCAACCGAATCGCCAAACGCCGACACGCACGACAGGAACGAATCGATGCCCTGAGACGACGAGAACGCCATCTGCATGCCGGGAAAATCGACCCGGGCGTCGAGCGAATCCTGCAACACATCGGCCGTGACGACAACATGGTCGAAAAGATTGTCCATATCAAGGAGATACAGCCCCACCATATCGAACCGCGTCTTTACCGCATATTCGTTTTTATTGTTGGCCCACGCCCGCACATCGACCGAAGAGGAGATGGTCAATGAATCTTCAACAAGGCGGGCGGTCTTCAAGTCGAGCCGGTCTATCTCCCCGGCAAGGCGCGCCGTGTACTCGGTCGGTGTCAAAAGACCCGCCAACTGCAAATCGAGACGAGCGGCACTGTCGACACACAGTATTTGTGCCCCCACCCGGCCGGAATCGAGCGCGACATCGAGCCCGAAATCCCGGAAGCGGTAGCCCCGGTAATCGAGACTGTCGACATAGAGAGCCGCCTCGGCCTGCATTCGGGGTGAAAAGGGGTCGGCCCCACGCCCATCGGCCGACAGGGAAAATGTAAGCGGACCGACGCCTTCGTGCGGCAAGAACGCATCGATGGGGAAGTCATGCCACCGGGTCTCCACCCGATAGGCCGTGTCGGCAAAGCGATAGGAGGCATCGAGGTCGGCTCTGCCCTGCAAGGCTTCCCAGGCCAACTGCAACCGGGCATCACGGCCATTGCGGAAAATGACATTGGTGCTCAACGTCATCGAATCGGGCAAAGCAAAACGCGCCGCCGCCTCGGCACCCGCCAAGCGCGGGAGGAAGCCCAACTGATAGAGCCGTGCCGTGAGAGACGCCTGCGCCAGGAGACTGTCGGCACAGGTGAGCGACTGCACCTCACCGACTGCCGAAAAATCGGCCGTGCCGGGCAACCCGGCATGGAAACGCGTCAGCCGCAAGTCGTCCAACGCCCCTTCGGCTCCTACCTGCAACGTGAGCGACCTGAAAGGCAGCGCCGACAACAACGTATCGAGCGCAGGCAGGAACAACTCGACATCACCGAGCCCCGCCTCCATGTCCATCGTCGCCGAGACGACTGCTTCACCGTTCATGGCAAGAGCCGTCGCATCGGCCGCCAAAGAGGCCGTGAGAGAAGAGTTGCGGGTATCCAGCCGCAAGGCATCGAGCCGCACGGCGGCTGAATCCATCGAAAACGAGGCTTCGCCCCGGTCGACCGCCAAGCCCGAACGTTCGGTCAACGACAACGAACGCAACCGCGCCGCCACCTCACCTCCTCGGTTATAAACCGAGTCGAGCCGCAAAGACAAATCCTGAATTTCTATGAAAGAAGCATCGAAACCCTTATGGGGGGTATGGCCCTTCAATCCGTAAACGACATGCGTATCATCGATGCCGACCTGCCGGGCCATGACCGTCCACGGAGCCGACGGAGATTCGGTCACGGCAGCAGAGGGTGCGGCGGGTGCCGGCACGACAACGGAGGTATCGGAAAGCATCGACACGCGGCCGCCCTGCAACGAAAGGCGCTCCACATCGACCCACTGCCGGGACAGGTCGACCGAGGCGCCAAGAGCCTCCACGGCATGAGCTCCGGCCGTGAGGAATGACTCCCGATAGGAGCCTTCCATTCGATAACCGATGTCACGCAAAGCTATCGAATCGACCACGAACCGGCCTGACAAAGGAGCCGTCGACGACGTATCGACAGCCGGCGGGTCTGCGGGAAGCCCCAGCGTGAGGGCGACGTCTCCCCCACTCAACGCCAGAGAACGCGCATGGAGGGAGGTTTCGACAAGGTGTACCTTCACGGCCGTGACCGAGGCACTATCGAGACGCACGGCGATTGAGAAACCGGCCGTATCGGCATAGGCAAAGAAAACGTCCCGGAGCGAAAGCCGGGGTACGGCCGCCACGCCGCGGAGCAGCGGCATCACCGGCACCTCGGTATGCAGGGCATGCAAGGCACACAAGGTATCCCCGCCGGTGACCACACACACGTCGGAGAGGTCGAGGCGCAACGGGAAACGCAGACGGAAGTCCGAGACCGAGACCGACATCGCCGAGTCGGACAGCGCGTCACAGGCCGTCTTCACCACCGCCCGCTGCACGGGCGGCACATAGAGCGACGCCACCACCAGGAACAGCAGTCCGAGAACAGACAGCAGCGTCATGGCCATATATCGAAACAAACGCCTCATTCCTCCGCAAATAAAACACGACGAATTTACTAAAAAAGAGGTAGCGGAAAGTAGTTTTTCGAAATTTTTCATTTCCCGCTCGGGGAAAACGTCCCACCGGGAAGGTTTGTTTGAGCCGACACTCAAAAAAATAAGGCAAAGGCCCCGAAGGCCCCGCCTTATTTCCTACCTAATATTAAAAAAAGAGAATCAGTTGTTTTCGGGACGAAGTTTGCGAACCACGGCTCCGGTGCGCCACATTTCGCTTTCACGCAGGGCGGCGAGTTCTTTTTCGAGACCTTCGCGATAGTCGGGTTTGCTGTTGGTGTCGATAGAGCGTTGTGCCTCGTTTCCGCAAGCCACTTCGTTGTAGAGTTTTTCAAAGACGGGTTTCACGGCATCGTGGAACGGGCCCATCCAGTCGAGAGCGCCGCGTTGAGCGGTTGTCGAGCAGTTGGCATACATCCAGTCCATACCTTTTTCGGCGAAAAGGGGCATCAACGACTGGGTAAGTTCCTCAACGGTTTCGTTGAAAGCCTCGGAGGGTTCGTGGCCGTGCTCGCGGAGCACTTCATACTGAGCCAGCAGAAGGCCTTGGATAGCGCCCATGAGGGTTCCGCGTTCGCCGGTAAGGTCGGAGTAAACCTCTCTCTTGAAAGTCGTCTCGAAAAGATAACCCGAACCTACGCCGATACCGAGCGCGATGACACGGTCCTTGGCACGGCCGGTAGCGTCCTGGTAGATGGCATAGCTCGAATTGAGGCCGCGGCCTTGGAGGAACATGCGACGCAGGCTGGTGCCCGAACCTTTGGGGGCAATCATGATGACATCGATGTCGGCAGGAGGAATGATGTGGGTGCGCTCCTTGTAGGTGATGCCGAAACCGTGCGAGAAGTAGAGGGCTTTACCGGCCGTGAGATAAGGTTTGATGCGGGGCCAAACTTCGATTTGAGCAGCGTCGGAAAGCAAGTATTGAATGATGGTGGCACGCTTGCAAGCCTCTTCGATTTCGAAAAGGGTTTCGCCGGGTACCCAACCGTCGGCAACCGCCTTGTCCCAAGTCTTACCGCCTTTGCGTTGTCCTACGATAACATTGAAACCGTTGTCGCGCAAGTTGAGGCTTTGGCCGGGACCCTGCACGCCATAACCGATTACTGCGATAACCTCATCTTTGAGGACTTCTCTTGCTTTTTCCAAAGGAAATTCTTCACGGGTAACGACATTCTCGTCAACACCGCCAAAATTAATTACTGCCATTTGTGTTTGTTTTTAAGTATGAAACAATTATATAAATATCACTTTACTGCGGCAAATGATTTCGCCGTCATCTTTTTTCACTTCTACATGGTACTCTCCCGCCCCCTTGTCGTCGCAATAGAATTGCAGCGTGTCGCCATAATGGCTCTCGTTGGCATAGGCAATCTCGAAACGTTTCACCCGCCGGGTCTTGTAGAGGTCGAGCGGGAAAAGGTCGAGTATGTGGTCGATATACTTGATGCTGTTGACATGACCGTTGATGTCGATGTCGCTATACTTGATGTCGCGTGTCGCAACAGGAGTGGCGGTGGTGTTCTTCACCTTACCGGGACGTTCTATGGGACAAGGCTTATCGCAAATGTAATCGGTAATGCCGCCTTCGTGCATGGAGAGCAGGTCGACCGGTTTGCGGGTATCGATGTCGATCATGGCCCATACCGAACGGGCATAGCCCGTAGGTGTCCCCGACGAATCGAGTATGGCAAAGTCGCGCTCGGTAAAGAGTCGATAGACACTCTCGACCCACGTCTGAATGGTGAATTTCTCGGTCTTGCACGGGGTATCGTCGAGGAACTCCAAGACCAATCGCGACAAGACCCAGGTGTAATGGCCTTCATTGATGGTTACGATACCGAATCCGCGGTCGGAGGCATGGAACTCGGCCACATTGAGCAGGAGGTTTCCCAAGACGCCAATGGACATGTGTCCTCTGAAATCGGAGCAGAATGGCTCTACCACGAAATCATACGAACCGACTTTTTGTTCTTCTGATGACATGACAATCTTCAATTTTCGGCACAACCTTGTTTGGCTCTCAGATAGCGGGCTTCGCGGTCGGCCAAGAATTCATTTACGCGTTCTACGCAACTCTTGGTAAGCGCGACACGCCCCGAACGCACAAATTGGAGGACACACCCCAGTTGCTGCAATTCGTCATAGAGAGATGTAATATCTTCTGTGGTCCCGTCCTTTTCGAGTGCCGAATAGGTGGGATTCACCTCCACGACACGGGCGTTGTAACGGCGTATGAGTTCCGAGACCTTCGGCTCGCGTTCGAGTACGGGAGTCGAGAGTTTGTAGAGGGCTATCTCATGCGAGAAAATCTCATCGTCGGTAAAATAATGGGCCTGCAAGACATCGATTTTTTTCTCGATTTGCCGCACGATTTTCTTGATGTTCTCCTCATCGACCCATGCGGTAATGGTGTACTTATGCACCCCCTTTATCGAGGAAGCCGACACATTGAGGCTTTCGATATTGATTTGCCTACGGGTGAAAACGGCCGTAATCTGGTTGAGCAGACCGGCGATGTTCTCGGAGTAGACAATCATCGTATATAATTTCTTGTCCATAGGTTCTTGATTTTTTTAACATTCGAGCAACATGGCATTGACCGAACCTCCGGGAGGCGTCATGGGCAGGACGTTGCCCTCCTCTACCACGCAGGCTTCGAGAAGGTAGGGTCCGTCGGTTGCCAACATTTCGGCAATGGCCGAGGCCAAATCGTCCCGTTCCATCACCCGGCGAGCCGGTATACCGTAGGCTTCGGCAATCTTCATGTAATCGGGGTTGAGCATCGGCGTGAAAGAGTAACGGCGATTGAAGAACATCGCCTGCCACTGACGGACGTTTCCCAAATAGTTGTTGTTGAGCAATATCATCTTCACCGGCGCTTTCTGCTCCATCACCGTACCCAGCTCCTGCAAGTTCATTTGCAAGCCACCGTCGCCCATGAACGCGCACACCGTGCGGTCGGGTACCGCGAAGGTGGCTCCCACGGCGGCGGGAAGGCCGAAGCCCATCGTACCAAGGCCGCCCGAGGTTATAATGCTGCGGCGACGGGAGTACTTGAAGTAACGTGCCGACATCATCTGATTCTGCCCCACGTCGGTGACCAGCACCGCCTCGTTGCGGGTGGCTTCGCTCACGGCACGCACCACTTCGCCCATGTTGAGAGGACCGCAGCCGGGGTGTATCTCGGGCTCGATGACCTTGACCCGTTCCTCCTCGGCATAGGGGGCAAAAGAGTCGAGCCACTCTTTGTGGCGAGCCGGCACCATGAGTTCGGTCACGGCTTTGAGGGTATCTTTGCAATCGCCCAAGACGGCCACGTCGACTTTCACATTCTTATTGATTTCGGCCGGGTCGATGTCGAAATGTATGATTTTGGCCTGCTTGGCATAGGTGGCGAGATTGCCCGTCACCCGGTCGTCGAACCGCATGCCTACGGCGATGAGCACATCGCACTCGTTGGTCTTCACATTGGGAGCCAGATTGCCGTGCATGCCGAGCATTCCCACATTCAAACGATGGTCGCTGGGAAGTGCCGAGAGTCCCAAAAGGGTACACCCGGCAGGCATTTCGGCTTTCTCGATGAACTGAATCAACTGCTCTTGTGCATTGCCCAGTTCAACGCCTTGGCCGACGAGGACCAACGGGCGTTGAGCCTTGTTGATGAGGTCGGCGGCCATGACAAGCGACATGGGGTCGGTATCGGGAACGGGTACATAGCTGCGGACAAAATCGACCGTTGTGGGTTGATATTCGAACGTTTCGACTTGCGCATTCTTGGCAAAGTCGAGGACAACGGGGCCGGGACGTCCGCTCGATGCGATATAGAAAGCACGAGCTACCGCCCAAGGCACGTCCTCGGCACGACGTATCTGATAGCTCCACTTGGATATTGGCTGGGTAACGCCCACCAAATCGACCTCCTGGAAGGCATCGGAACCCAGGAACGAAGTACCCACCTGGCCGGCAATGACCACAATGGGAGTGCTGTCGATCATGGCATCGGCAATGCCGGTAATCGTATTGGTGGCACCGGGGCCGCTGGTTACCAGGCACACGCCGACACGCCCGGAGGCGCGGGCAAATCCTTGTGCCGCATGGGTGGCACCTTGCTCGTGACGCACCAAGATGTGGTGCAAGGTGTGGCGATGGTCATAGAGAGCATCGAAAACAGGCATAATCGACCCCCCGGGATACCCGAAGAGGGTGTCGACGCCCTGATGTTCGAGCGAGCGCATCATGGCTTCTGCGCCGGTTATTATTTCTTTGTTGTCCATTGTCTTCTTGGTTTTCAATCAGAGGAATTCCTCTCATTAATCGATGATGCGGGTAGCGCCTTTGTCGGCCGAACTTACCATGGCGGCATAAGCACGCAAGGCTTTCGAAATCTGACGTTGGCGGTTGCGGGGCGTAAACGCCTCCTTGCCGCGCTGTTCTTCTTCCTCGCGGCGACGCTGCAATTCTTCGTCGGAGAGCTTGACCTGTATGCTGCGGGCGGGAATGTCTATTTCGATGATGTCTCCGTCGCGCACCAGTCCGATGTTTCCTCCGGCGGCGGCTTCGGGCGATATGTGTCCTATCGAGAGCCCCGACGTCCCTCCCGAGAAACGGCCGTCGGTTATAAGGGCGCATTCCTTGCCGAGGTGGCGGGACTTGATGTATGATGTGGGATAGAGCATTTCCTGCATGCCGGGGCCGCCTTTGGGCCCTTCATGGGTGATGACCACGACATCGCCGCTCACCACTTTGCCGCCCAGGATTCCTTCACACGCGGCTTCTTGCGACTCAAAGACTTTGGCGGGGCCGGAGAATTTCCAGATGGAGGCATCGACACCGGCAGTCTTCACGACACAACCGTCGAGGGCAATGTTGCCGAAAAGCACGGCCAGACCGCCGTCTTTGCTGTATGCGTGGTCGACATCGCGTATGCACCCTTCGGCGCGGTCGGTATCGAGGGTCGGATAGGTTTCACACTGGGTTCCCATGTTATTGCTGAACACGCCACCGGGAGCGCTGGAATAGATGCGAAGGGCTTCGGGGTCGACAACAGCCTTGTCGATGTCGTATTTCTCGATGTCCTCGGCCAGTGTCGCACCATTGACACGACGGCAGGTGGTATCGAGCAGGCCGGCCTTGTCGAGTTCTCCGAGAATGTTGAGAATGCCTCCGGCGCGGTTGCACTCCTGTATGGAATACTTCTGCGTGTTGGGAGCCAACTTGCAAAGGCAGGGTACATGACGGCTCAGGCGGTCGATGTCGGCCATTTTGAAATCGACGCCGCCCTCGTTGGCAACGGCCAGCAGGTGGAGCACCGTGTTGGTAGAACCGCCCATGGCTATGTCGAGAGTCATGGCGTTGAGGAAGGCTTGGCGGGTGGCAATGCTGCGGGGCAGTACGCTCTCATCGCCTTCTTCATAATATTTATAGGCGTTTTTCACGATGAGACGGGCTGCATCACGGAAGAGTTGCACCCGGTTGGCATGGGTCGCCAAGATTGTTCCGTTGCCGGGAAGGGAGAGACCGATGGCCTCGGTGAGACAGTTCATCGAATTGGCGGTGAACATGCCCGAGCAGCTGCCGCAACCGGGGCAGGAACAGCCCTCGATGCGGGCTATCTCCTCGTCGCTCACCGACGTATCGGCGGCTTTCACCATCGCCGTGATGAGGTCGGCATTCTCGCCGTTGTATTTGTGCGACTCCATGGGTCCCCCCGAGACAAAGACGGCGGGAATATTCAAGCGCATGGCCGCCATGAGCATGCCGGGGGTTATCTTGTCGCAGTTGCTGATGCACACCATGGCATCGGCTTTGTGGGCATTGACCATGTATTCGACGCTGTCGGCGATGAGGTCGCGCGAAGGGAGGGAATAGAGCATTCCGTCGTGCCCCATGGCGATACCGTCGTCGATGGCTATCGTGTCGAACTCGGCGGCAAAGCAACCGAGTTTCTCGATTTCGGATTTGACAACCTGCCCGATTTCATGCAGATGCACATGACCCGGCACAAACTGGGTGAATGAATTGACGACAGCGATTACCGGACGTCCCATCTGCTCTTCTTTCATGCCGTTGGCGCGCCACAGGGCTCGCGCGCCGGCCATTCGTCGGCCTTGTGTGCAGGTCGCACTACGCAATTCGTGTTTCATATATTTCTCTTAAAAAAGGAACCTTTCTTCTTTATGGTTGAAGAAAGGTTCCCTCGTCGTTATATCCTTATGTTTTACATAAACATCTGCATAACCTTTCTTCCTTATCATGCGCCCACGACGACGATAATCACTGATAGTAGACCGGAAATATGCAGAATCGAGCTAATCATAATCAAGCTGTGTTATGGCTTATCGTAATGACGTTGCAAAGGTAAGTCTTTATATGAATATTCCAAAATAAAAGAGAGAAAAATAAGGCTTCAAGTAGAAATATATCCAACTTTACATACTTTTTCTATCAATTTATCGAAAAACCGCCGCCAGAGGCCAACATTTTTCTTTTGAGGACTCCCGCCGGCGACCCGACATACGGGCCCCGGCCTCCCCTTCTCCTGAAAACCTTCACGGGAGGCCGGGCGCGAGATGTGGCGAGCCGGGTGCCGGCACGGCAGGGCAATCCGAGGGAAGGAAGTGCATCGGATTTGCTTTTTTTGAAAAGCAAGAATTTGTGTATCCGATGAGAATTATGTACGTTTGTAGCTATAATTCCGGCTGTCGTTTTTTTCTTGTGGAAACACCTTTATGAAACTTCGCCTGTTGCTGCTCATTCCGATTCTTGTCCCGCTGCTATATTCGTGCCGGGCCACCAAATATGTGGGTGAGGGCGAATACCTGCTCGACCGCGTGTCGCTGTCGACCGACAACCGGGAGCTGAAAAACAGCGAACTCAAATCATACATTCGCCAAGAGCCCAACCACAAGACATTCGGGCTCATCGGGCTTCCCCTCTTTTTCTACAACCTCTCCAACGACAAAGACAACGGCTGGAACCGCTGGTTGCGCCGCATCGGAACGCCACCGGTCATCTATGACAGCCAGCTGACCGAGAAATCGCGCAGCCAAATCGAAAAGGCGCTCAACAACAAAGGCTATACCGACGCCATCGTGACCGTCGACACCGTAAAGCACAAAAAACGCATCAAGATAAAGTATGAGGTAAAATCGGGAACGCCCTACCACATCGACCGCATGACCTACCGCATTCCCGACGACTCGATCCGGAGCATCGTCATGGCCGATTCGGCCAGCTCCCTCATACGCCCGGGCAAGCTCTTCGACCGCAACGTGCTCGAACAGGAACGCCAGCGCATCACCGACCGGCTGCGAAACGAGGGTTATTTTGCATTCAACAAAGAATACATATCCTATGTCGCCGACACGACCATCGGGCACAAGGGCGTGGACCTCGAACTTTTCCTTTCGGACATTCCCGTGGCAGACTCTTCACAAACGGAACTGGTCTCGTTCAGGAAGCACAACACCTACACCGTGCGGAATGTCTACTTCATCACCGACTATAATCCCATGGGCGGTACCCCCGAAGAAAAATATGCCATCAAAGACACCATCTTCTACAAGGGCTACTACATTCTTTATGGAGAGAAAGAATACCTGCACCCCGGGACTTTGGTGGAGAACTGTTATATCATGCCCGGCGCAAGCTATTCGACCCGCATGGTAGATCATACCTATTCGGCCTTTTCGAGGCTTGAAGTGCTGAAATACGTCAATATTCAATTCACACCCGTACACGGTAGCGAAACGCCGCAACTCGACTGCCACATTTTGCTCACCGAAGGGAAGACCCAACTGGTCACCACCGAGGTCGAAGGCACCAACTCGGCCGGCAACTTCGGGTTCTCGCTGGGTCTCACCTATAAACACAGGAACATCTTCCACGGCTCACAGACGTTCAGCGCTCGTTTTAGAGCCGCCTACGAAAACATCACGGGCGACCTCGGCGGGCTGCTGGCAAACAACTACCTCGAACTAAACGGCGAAATGGGGGTTTCATTCCCCAAATTCCTTTTCCCGTTTGTCAGCACATCGTTCCTGCGACGCATGCGGGCGACAACCGACTTCACCATCAACATCGACTACCAGCAACGTCCCGAATATGTGCGAGTCATCTCGGGTGCGGGGTGGAACTACAAGTGGTACACGAGGGGCAACCGGTTCCGTCACCACTTCGACCTGGTAGACATCAACTATGTGTATCTGCCCCAAATGACATCGGCATTCAAAAACAACCTCGACAGTATCGCCGCCGACAATCCCCTGTTGCGATACAGCTACGAAGACCACTTCATCATGCGGTCGGCCTATGTCATGTATATGTCGAACTTGAAGAGCAACATTGCCTCATCGGCCAAACAGCGAGAAATCTATACCCTGCGGTCGGCATTCGAAATCGCCGGTAACCTGTTGTATGCCATCTCTTCCCTCTCTTCGATGAAACGGGCGTCGTCGGGCGAATACGAGATACTGGGCATCAGCTACTCGCAATATGCCAAAGCCGACCTCGACTACGCCTACACGATCAATCTGAATGAGAAGAATGCCCTGGCCTTCCACATTGGAGCGGGAGTTGTGTACCCTTACGGCAACTCCGACATGGTACCGTTTGAGAAACGATACTATGCCGGTGGCGCCAACAGCGTGCGAGGGTGGTCGGTGCGGACTTTGGGGCCGGGCACCTACTCGGGCAACAACCCGCTGGCCGACTTCATGAACCAGTGTGGCGACATTCGCCTCGACATGAATGCCGAATACCGAAGCAAATTGATTTGGAAACTCGAACTGGCGCTCTTCCTCGATGCAGGAAACATCTGGACCATCAAAGATTATCCTTCCCAACCGGGCGGGGCGTTCAAGTTCAACTCTTTCTACAAAGAGATTGCCTTGGCTTACGGCTTGGGCGTACGTTTCGACTTCAACTACTTCTTGATACGAGTCGACATGGGTCTCAAAATGTATGACCCCTCCCGCATAGGGAACCGCCCGTGGGTGATTGCCCACCACTCGTTCAACCGCGATGCCTCATTCCACTTTGCGGTGGGTTACCCGTTCTGACAATCCACCTGCCTCCCGATAAAAAACACGCCGCTCGAAGGTTGCTCCGAGCGGCGTGTTTTTTACTGTCTCGCAAATCTGTTATGGACATTTGTGGGTCATAATGTCGAGCACAAGGCGATCGGTCTCGTTCATGCCCTGTGCACCGATGCGGGTCAGGTTGTGTATCGTGCGATCGACATCGTTTTCCACAATACCCTCGACCGCGGTCACGCACTTGTGTTCTATGGCCAACATGGCCGAAAAGACGGCCGTCGAGACTCCGCTGGTGAGCTTCATGGCACAACTGGGTTTGGCACCGTCGCAAATCATGCCGGTGAGATTGGCAACCATGTTCTTGACAGCATACGTTATCTCTTCATATCCGCCACCCATCAGATAGGTTATTCCACAACTCGACCCTGTCGCGGCTACAACACAACCGCACAGTGCCGAAAGTCGCCCAAGGCTCTGTTTGATATAAATCACCGTGAGATGGCTGAGCATGAGGGCGCGTATCAACTCTTCCCGGGGCTTGTTGTTTTCTTCGGCATAAACCACGACGGGAAGGGTGGCCGCAATACCTTGGTTTCCACTACCGGAGTTGCTCATGACGGGAATCATGGCTCCGGCCATGCGGGCATCGCAGGCTCCCGAGGTATAAGAAAGTATGTGGGTAAAGACGCTGTCGCCCATGACCCGTCGCTCGTTATCATCGCGCAGGGAACGGCCCAGCGAGTGCCCATAATCTCCCGTGAAGGAGGTTTCTGCCGCCGCCTTGTTGAGACGGGCCGATTCGAGAATGAAATCGATTTCTTCAAGAGGAGCCGTCATGGCAAAATCATAAACCTTGCGCAAGGAGAGAGATGTGTCGTCATCTTCTTCCTCATCGGCCGAGGCCGAACGGCGATCGAGCAACACCTGCCCCATCTGCTCTTCATACACAAAAGTGGTGTGTCCACCGGCGATGATGGCCGCGGCCTTATCGGACCCTGCCGAAACATGTATCTCGATATATAGTTTTTCGGTAATGTCTTCTTTCAGTTTTATGTCGATGCGATTCTCGGCGATGAACTGTTTTCCCCGTTCCACATCGGCCGGAGTGATGTCTTTGAGCACTTCGAGTTGATAATCGGGATTCCCGGCCAACGCACCGAGAGCCACGGCAATGGGCAATCCGATCATGCCCGTCCCGGGTATGCCGACCCCCATGGCGTTTTTCAGGATATTGGCACTCAGCAGCACTTCAATTTTTTCGGGTTCTTTGCCCAGTAATTGCGCGGCTTTCGATACACAAAGGGCTACGGCTATCGGCTCGGTACAACCAATGGCCGGGACGACTTCACGTTTCACCAGCCGTATGATGGCATCTCTTTCTGTTTTTTCCATGTTTCGGATAGGTTTTAATACCTGCAAAAATACGAAGAATCGAGATAAATAAGAAATTTTACCGTCGGAGATTTGTGCCTTAACAATTGTTTATGGGGAAAGCAGCGATTCCGAGTACCGAATTTTATATATTTGGCAACTTATCTTTCTCGCATCACAATGAAACACATCTGTTATCTGGCTTTTCTTATTCTCGTGTCGGGGTTATGGCTGCCGGTCGACGGCCTCGCCGCAATCGGCAAAGAGTTGCCCGAAAATCCGACCGACAGCCTGCAACGCACCCAAACGCGTCTCGAAAAAGCGTTGTCCCGAAAAGATTATCGGGCAGCGACCGGATACCTCATCGACGGCTGTGAATACCAACTGCTACTGAGCGAAGACAGCCTGCCATCGCTGATAGGGCATATCAACCGTCAGGCGCGGAATTGCCCCGACACCGCGGCACAATCGCTCCTGTATGCCTACGAAGCCTCGCTGTTGCACCGCTATTACGAGAGCCATCGCCGAGAGATACAGCAAAGGGGAACTTTGACCGAACCGCCGGCCGACATGCGGGAGTGGGACACCGAAAGTTTTGCCGCCGCCATCATCGGACTATCCGAGCAATCGTTGCAAGCCGAGGAGCTCCTGCTGGCCACGCCGCTGGCACGCTTTCCGTTCCTGCCGCAGAACGACTCTATCGGCACGCCTCAGGTCTCGACCTTATATGATTTTTTGGCCGGGCAAGCCATCGACCTATACAAGACCCTGATAGTCCGTTATCCCACGCCACGGGTTGTCGAAGAGTGGCCGCTCCGCATCGACACCACCATGCTGTCGAGCCCGGAAGGGTCGCTGAGCCACAACCTGCGTCGCCGCATCATCGGCCTCTACGAGCGGCGCTATGCCTTGCACAGCGACACGCCGCAATCGCCACTTGCCTTCCTGGCACGGCTCGACCGGGAACGGTTCCTGCAAGAGCAGGCTCCCGACTCGACCTACGCCCGCCGGCTGCTTGCGCTCTACCGGGAATACGAGACACAACCTTACTCGACCGAAGCCCTGATAAGCGCGGGAGAGGCGATGACCGCCCAAGAGCCGTTGTTGGCGACCTGGCTCTCGGCCTGTGAGGAACAGATGCAACGATTTAGCGACTATTCGCGCATCAGCTGCCTGCGGAATCTTTATCTGAGTATCACCGCCCCGCTCTTTTACGCGACCGTTCCCGAGGTGGTCTACCCCGACAAAGTGACGGACTTCACCTTCACCTATTCCCGGGCCGACAGCATCACCCTGCACATCTTCCCGCGACAGGACTCCACACCCCTCTTGTCGCGCGACCTGACCGTGGCCGGCACCCGGATAGGGGAAACGCGGGAATGTGAAGAGAGGATTCCCGCTCTCGCCCCGGGCCGTTACCGCATCGCTTTCGATGTCAAAGGCACAGCGGCCACGACCACCGAAGCCCGCTTTTCGGTATCGCGGTTTTTTGCCTATACCCAGAACCGCACAGGCAACGGCTCGGCCAACATCGTCGTAACCGACGGTGCGTCGGGAGCCCCCCGAAGCAACTGCGAAGTGAGATTATACACGGCCTCTCCCCGTTATTCCGACCATTATGTCTACTTGAAAAGCCTCTTTACCGACCACAACGGCATCTTGACGCTCGACGACCGGGAGGTAGTGGCATTCAGGCCCGTGACCACCCAGGACACGCTCTACCCCATCACCCGCATTTCCGTAGGAGAACGCCTTCACGGCAACCCCTCGGGCAACGAAATATGCACGGCACTCTTTACCGACCGCTCCATCTACCGTCCCGGCGACACCTTGCATTTTGCGGGCATCGTCTTTTCCCGGGAGATAACCGGGAGCCGAGCCCTTGCCGGTGAGAGCCAGACGGTCGAGTTGTATGGTGTCAACGGCAAAATCGCCGAATGCCCGGTCGAAAGCGACGCTTACGGCTCGTTCGCGGGACAATTCGTCTTGCCGAAACAGATTTCGGGCTACTTGCGGCTGCAAGGGTACAACGGCACCCAGAGCGTGCAGGTGGCCGAATATAAAAAAGGGTCGTTCGACATTTCACTCGACACCCCCGCCACGACTTATTTCTCGGGTCACCCCATCAAGTTGTCGGGACGCATCACCGGTTATGCGGGAGAGGCCATCGCCCATGCTCCCGTCAGGTTCCAAATCAAAGAGTCGGTCTACTATCGCGGAAACAGAGCCGGACAGACCCTGTCGGGTATGGCGGTAGCTGACGCCGAAGGGAAATTTCATCTCACATTCGAGCCTCAACCCTCCGACCCTCGCGCTTCGTTCCGCATGTACCAAGCCGAATTTTCGGCCACCGCCGCCAACGGCGAGACACAGAGCGTGCAGCATTGGTTCGGCGTAACGGACAAGCCGCTGCAAATAGAGCTGGAACTACCTGAGCGGCACGACAAGCAGACGCCGCTCTCCCTCTCGGCCACGGTAACGGCCGCTCCCAACGCCGCACCCGTCACGCGTCGCACCTACGAAGTTTTCGCCTTAGAGCTGCCCCGGGACGGAGCGGACGACACACGGTTCCTCACCGAGAACCGTTATGACACGCTGCGTAACGGGCACCGCGTCGACGCCGGCGAGATAAAAGGCGACGGGACATGCCGGTTGAAAACCCGCAAATGGGCATCGGGCGTGTACCGCGTCGTCGTAAGCGCAGTCAACCAGGAAGGGAGCGCCGACAGTCTCAGCCGTCACGTCATCATCTATGGCGACAACGACAAGCGTCCGCCGCTGCCGACGGCCCTGTGGGTTCCCCGGCGGGAAATAACGGTGCACGAGGGCGAAAAGATGCGCATAGCATGCGGAAGCTGTTGCCCCGACGTGTCGCTCCTCTGCCAACTTTTTGAGCAGGGTGAGATGAAGTGCTGTTTCCGGACATCGGTCGACAACGAAAACATCGAACTCGATATTCCTCATGCAGTCTCGGCCGACTCACCCGCGACCCTCGTGCTATCGCTGGTCAAAGGGAACCGGCTCCATACCTCCGAGGTCATCGTGCGGAAAGCGAGCCACGACCACACCTTGAAAATCATACCCCGCACCTTCCGCGACCGACTCACCAGCGGGAGCCGGGAAGAGTGGACATTCCGAGTGAAAAACAGCCGGGGCAAAGCCGTGCAGGCCCGCCTCATCGCCACCCTGTATGACCAGGCGCTCGACGCCATCGCGCCCCATGCGTGGTATTTCAACCCCTTCATTACCCCGATACCCACACCCGTCTATACCCAATCGCCCGGCCACCTGTACCTCTCGGCACAGGTGACTCCGGACGAAGGGTGCCCTGCCCGCGAAGAGTGGCAAACGGGGTGGTTCCTTTCCTCCTCCGGCCTGATGTGGGGGAACGGCCTTGCCCGGCCGAACCTGCGAGCCGACGCCGCCCTCCTTACCGCCAACAAAAGCGAAAGCCGGTTGTCGACGACCGACGGAAGCGCCACAACCGAGCCGATTCTGCGTCGGGATTTCAGGGAGACCGCCTTTTTCTATCCACACCTCAAAAGCGACAGGAAAGGATTTGTCGACCTCTCCTTCACCCTCCCCGACAGCCACACATCGTGGAGGCTGATGCTGCTGGCCGCGACGGAAGATATGCACAACGGCTTCTACGCCGACACTGTCATTGCTTCAAAACCGCTCATGGTGTTTCCCAACCTGCCCCGATTCGCCCGCATCGGCGATCGGGTGTCGATAGCGACCCGCATCAGCAACACCTCGCGACAAGCCTACAAAGGACATTTGTCGATGGAGCTGTTCAACCCCGAGAACGATTCACTCCTGTACCGTAGCAAAACGCCGTTCGAAACCGCACCCGGAGAGACGCAAAGCCTCACAAGCACATTCGCGACCGGGGCATGGAGCGACATGCCGTGCGTGGGTGTGCGCATCGTCGCCACGGCCGACGACGGGACGTCGGACGGCGAACAACGCCTGCTGCCGCTGCTGCCCCGCAAGATATTCCTGACCGAAGCCGCCTCGCCCGAGAAACGCGGCGATGAGGGGTATGAAATCGAGATGCAAAGCCTCATCACCCCGCCCGAGGGGGAAAGCCTTTTCGACGTCACCCTGAGCTACGCGCCCTCGCCCTTGTGGTTTGTCGTGCAGGCGCTTCCGGGGCTGACCGACCTACCCGACGAGAACTCGACCCCCGACCTTCTCGCCGCCTTCTACGGCAACACGCTGGCCGCAGCCCTGGTAGAGAAGAATCCTTCTTTTGCATCGGCCATCGCTTCACAAAGCCAGTCGGCCGACACCCTCGCATCGCCCCTCTCGCAAAATGCCGACCTGAAAATGCTCCTGCTCGAAGAGACTCCCTGGCTGCTTGAAGCCCGCCATGAGAACGAGCGAATCGAGCAACTGTCAGCGCTGCTCGACCGGGAACGTTGCGCCGCGGCACAATACCGGGCATTGGAACAACTGCTCGCCTTGCAAAACGACGACGGTGGGTTCCCGTGGCGGAAAGGCATGGAAAGCCACATCGGGCAGACCCTCCCGGTCATGGAGAGTTATGTCCATCTCCATCGCCAAAACCTGCTCCGCGAGGACGAGTCACAGGTGCAACTCTACTCCCGGGCCATGAGCTACCTCAGCCGCAACCTGGCGGGCGATACCGCGCGGATAAGGCAACAAGAAAAGGTATCGACGCAACAGCTCCGTTACTTGGTCTTGCAAGCGGCATTTCCGCAATCCCTGACCGAAAATGAAGCGGCCGGATACGCCCTGCTGTATAAGAAAGCCACCGAAGAGTGGCGTCAAATGGACCTCATCGACAAGGCACTCACCGCACGGCTGCTCTACGACACCGGCCGGGAAGAGGAGGCCCGACGCATCGCCGCTTCGCTCATCGGCTATGCCACCACCCGCGACGAGTCGACCGCATGGGCCAATAACAAATCGGGCAACAGCACCATGGGCGACATCGAACGCCATACCCTGCTCATGCAGACGGTCGCACAGATTCTCCCCGGCGACGAGCATCTCACGGGTATGGCCACCTGGCTGTTGCAACAGAAAGAGACACGCGACTGGGGTTCGACCCCGGCGACTCTCGATGCCATCTCGGCCTTGGTCGCCCACTGCGGCCTCTCACTCGACGAGACGGGAGGAGCGGCCACCCTCATTTGGGGGAACGATACCCTACACACCGACCGCCACGCCTATGGATATGTGCAACTGAGCCACAGAGGTGAGACGTCGAGCCCGGAACTGGGTCGAGTTTTTTTCCCGGCCGACCGTGAAAGCGGCCACGCGACCAAGCCCTGGGCCGGACTATACCGGCAATATTTTGCCGACGCCGACAAGATTGTGAAACGGGGAAACGGCGTGTCGCTCGAAAAACGATTGTACCTCGTGCGGGGCGACTCGCTCGTTGAACTGTCGGAGGCCACGCCGCGAGTCGGTGACAAGATACAAACCCGGCTCGTCATCATCACCGACCGCGACCTCGACTTCGTTGTCGTCAAGGATCACCGGGCCGCCTGCCTCGAACCGGCCGACCAGACCACAGGCACGACCTTCCAAGGAGAGTTGCGCGCCCTGAGGGAGACCCGCGATGCCGCCACCCTCTTCTACCTCGAACACCTGCCCAAGGGACATCATATCCTCTCCTACGAGGCATACATCGACCGCACGGGACACTACCTCGACGGCAGCGCCGCCCTGCAATGCCTCTACGCACCGCAAGAGACCGCCCACAGCCGGGGAGGCCGCATCGACGTCGGCAACGACTGAGATTACAGATTCTTGATTTTGAAAATATTGTACGACACGCCGTTGTCATACACATCGGCTCCCGAATAGCGCTTTACCCAACGTACCACACGCACGGTCAGGGGAAGCGCTATTACTTCATAGGCCGACTTCAACAACGTCTGCGAAAGAATCATCACCCCAAGCGTTTCGACGGGGAGAATGCCGCCAAAAGCCAAGGGAAAAAACAACAGAGAGTCGGCCCCTTCGCCCAAGAGGGTGGAGACGATGGCCCGCAACGAGAAACGACGTCCGTGCGAAGCCAATTTCATGCGGCTCATCACATAAGCATTGATAAAAGAGCCCACCAAAAAAGCGATGAAACTTGCCAAGGCAATGCGAGGGGTGAGCCCGAAAAGCGAAGCGAAGGCGTCCTGCTGTGTCCACACCGGTGCCGCCGGAAGCCAAATGGCCAACTGAATAAACGCCACCGCAATGAAGTTGGCCGCAAACCCCGCCCAAATAAGCAGTCGGGTCTTACGGTAGCCCCACACCTCGGCTACACAATCGTTGATAATATAAGAGATGGGAAACACGATAAGGCCGGCCGTCATGGTGAGCGAACCCACCGAAACGATTTTCACCTCCAAAATATTGGCCATCGTGAGGCACACGCAAAACAGTATGCCCATCAAGGCAAACGCCAAATTCACAGTCTGTTTCATCGTTCTTGTTTTTTACGTGGTTGTCCTGGAATACACGACCGCCCGCAGGCGGTATCTGATAGAGGCGACAAAGGTAGGCTTTTCTGCCCTTTCTCACAACCGGGCGAGAAAATAAAGTCGATTTATCACCGTTTTGACGGCAAAATCACTACATTTGTCTTTACCCCGAGGCGGCACGCAAGAAGGCGACGTGCCGCCCACCGGAACCAAACCGAATATCTACCATGAAAAAACAGCTTCTTTCCGCAATTCTGCTGGGTGCGACCCTGTTTGGCGCCAAAGCCCAACTGTCGCCGCATGACCTCAACGCCCCGTTCGGTTGGGCAACCTGCACCTCCCTGACCACGGGCGACACCTACCCCGTGACAGGCGGGAACGACGGGTCGCTCACTACCCTGAAAAGCAACGGAGGTGACATGAAAGCCGCCCTCAATGACGCCATACAGCACTACGACATCGTTGTGCTCGACGGTTCGGACGGCGACTTCACGATTTCGAGTTCGCTCACCCTGAAAGAGCTTCGCGACAAGACCATCGTGGGCATCAACAACGCCCGTCTCCGCTCGCAATTCCATGTCACCGACGAGATAAAGGCCGCCCTCGACAGCGTCGGGGTGAAAAACATGAGCGGGAACGATGGCGGCGGCACCCTCGTCAACGGGGTGTCGGTAAAGGAAGAAGGAGAATATTACACCCGCAAGACGCTCATCGAACTCCTCGGCGACGAAAAGGAGAGTTATCGCAAATCGGGCATTTTCACCCTCAACCAGTGCGAGAACATCATCATTCGCAATCTCGCCTTTATCGGGCCGGGGTCGGTCGATGTGGGCGGATATGACTTGATTTCGGTCATTGGCAGCACCCACCTGTGGATAGACCACTGCGCGTTTACCGACGGCATGGACGGGAACATGGACATTACCCAAAAAGCCGATTTCGTCACCGTCTCGTGGTGCACATTCGCCTACACCGAGCAAAGCTACGCCCACGCATTCAGCAACCTGATTGCCGGTTCCGACGACCCGAGCCAAGGCGAGTTCAACCTGAACGTCACCTGGGCCAACTGCTGGTGGCAAGCCGGCTGCCAAAACCGCATGCCCATGGCCCGCTTCGGCGTGATACATCTCTTCAACAACTTCTATGACTGTCCCGGCGCATCGCGGTGCATCAATCCGCGCAAAGACAGCGACTTCCTCATCGAGAACAACTATTTCGCCCCGGGAGTGACCCGCATCTTCTCCCAGACCGACGCGGCGGCCTATGTGTGGCGAGGCAACCTTTTCAGCGAAGCCTTCACACCCCAAGATTACGGCACGGTACTTGTTCCCTACACCTACACGCTCTATGAAGCCTCCGAAGTGGAACCGGTCGTAAGCGACCCCCAAAACGGAGCCGGTGCCACCCTGAAAAATCCACTCGACATGACGCCCGGCACTTCGGCCATGGAAACGGCCGAGACAGCGGCGCCCTTGTGGCGGAGCGGCTCCTTCATCATTGCCCGCGACGCATCGGCGACCATCGACCTGTACTCGATGAGCGGTTCTTTGCTCGACAGCCAAAAGGGACGACTCGACACCGCACCCCTTCCGCCGGGGAATTACCTGACGCGCTGCCGGGGAGAGGTGATGCGCGTCATCTGCCGCTGAGCCGGCTCCCCAGGGACAAGGAAAAGGCAAGCGACAAAATCTGCCTCAGCAGACAAGACCGACAAGGCCGCCACGCAACAGGACAAACGCCACGGCAGAGATTCCACCCCGCGTTACGAGAGGCACGCCCGAGAGGCAAACAGTTTCTACAAGCGCACCCGAAAAAGGGGGAAAAACAAGAAAAATTTTCCACGAAACGGTTTTCGATAACAATTTATTTTCCTACATTTGCGATACCTGCAAATAGGTTTTGTAAGAAAGATTGTTTTATTAAGGTAAAAAACATCATGGACGAAACAGTAACAAAAAAAGAAAAATTCTGTATTGGAATCCTCACTTCGGGGGGTGACGCCCCAGGTATGAACGCAGCCGTCAGAGCGGTAACCCGTTCGGCCATATACAACGGATTCGGAGTAAAAGCCATATACCGAGGATATAAAGGGCTGTTGAGTGGCGAAATCGTCCCGTTCAAGACCCAAAACGTGAGCAACATCATACAACAGGGAGGCACCATTCTCAAAACAGCCCGCTGCAAAGAATTCGAGACGCCCGAAGGCCGTAAAATCGCCTACGAGACCCTGCAACGCGAAGAAATCGACGCGCTGGTGGTCATCGGCGGAGACGGCACACTCACGGGGGCCCGCATCTTTGCCAACGAGTACAACTTCCCCATCGTGGGATTGCCCGGCACCATCGACAACGACCTTTTCGGCACCGACACGACCATCGGCTACGACACGGCATTGAACACCATCATGGAAGCCGTCGACAAGATACGCGACACCGCCACTTCGCATGAGCGACTCTTCTTCATCGAAGTCATGGGGCGCGACGCCGGATTCCTCGCCCTCAACGGCGCCATCGCATCGGGAGCCGAGGCAGCCATCATTCCCGAAATCGCCACCGAGGTCGACCAACTGGGAGAACTCATCAAGAACGGATTCAGAAAATCGAAAAACAGCAGCATCGTGCTGGTTGCCGAAAGCCCCGTCACCGGAGGCGCCATGCACCTGGCCGAACGCGTAAAGAACGAATTTCCGCAATACGACGTGCGCGTATCGATACTGGGACACCTGCAACGAGGCGGCTCCCCCTCGGCACACGACCGCATCTTGGCCAGCCGCATGGGTGCGGCAGCCATCGACGCCCTCATCGAGGGACAGCGCAATGTCATGATTGGCATACAGAACGACGAAATCGTGTATGTACCGTTCTCGAAAGCCATCAAAAACGACAAGCCCATCAACCGGGAGTTGCTCAATACCCTGCGCATACTCTCGATTTAAGAGACCCTGCAACGCATCGATAAATATTCTACCTATTTCCTTATGAGCGAAATGATGGACAACAAACAGACTCCCGCTGAGGTCTCCTCGACAGACGCGGCCTCGACCGAAAAAGCAAACGCAATCGAGCCTCAACAAGCAGCAACGGAGCAACCCGGCGGAACGGTTCCCGCCGAGCCGTCGGTCGCCCCAAACGCACCGGCAGCAACGCCCCCGAGCGAGGAGGAGGAAGATGCCATGATAGAGCGGGAATTCCAGGCCCTGCTGGTCGAGTACCTCAACTCCAACCATAGGAAAAAAGTAGACATCATCGAACGAGCCTTCCGATTTGCCAAAGAAGCCCATCACGGGATTCGGCGGCGGTCGGGAGAGCCCTATATCATGCACCCCATTGCCGTGGCAAGAATCGTGTGCGAAGAGATGGGACTGGGCTCCACCTCCATCTGTTCGGCCCTTTTGCACGATGTGGTAGAAGATACCGAATACACGGTCGAAGACATCGAAAACCTCTTCGGCAAGAAAATTGCCATGATTGTCTCGGGACTGACAAAAATTTCGGGCGGAATCTTCGGTGACCAAGCCTCGGCCCAAGCCGAGAATTTCAGGAAATTGCTGCTCACCATGTCCGAGGACATTCGCGTCATCTTGGTAAAAATGGCCGACCGTCTGCACAACATGCGCACCCTGGGGTCGATGCTGCCCAGCAAACAATACAAAATCGCCGGCGAAACCCTCTACATCTACGCACCACTGGCTCACCGGTTGGGACTTTTTGCCATCAAGACCGAGCTCGAAGACCTCAGTTTCAAATACGAGCACCCCGAGGCATACGCCGAGATACAACACAACATCGCATCGAGCGAAGCACACCGCCAAAAGGTATTCCAGCATTTCGCCGCGCCCATTACCGAAAAGTTGCACGAGATGGGCGTGCAATTCGAGATGAAAGCCCGCGTAAAATCGATATACTCGATATGGAATAAAATGCAAAGCAAAAACATTCCATTCGAGGAGGTCTACGACCTCTACGCCGTGCGCATCATTTTCGACCCCAAGCAGGAGGAAAACGAGAAGACCGAATGCTTCAACATCTACTCGGTCATCACCGACATCTACAAGGTGCACCCCGAACGCACCCGCGACTGGGTGAGCCACCCCAAGGCCAACGGCTACCGGGCCCTGCATGTGACGGTCATGGGCCCCGACGGCAACTGGACCGAGGTGCAGATACGCAGCCGCAAGATGGACGAGATTGCCGAACGGGGATTTGCCGCCCACTGGAAATACAAGGTGGGAGGCGCCGACGAGGAGTCGGAACTCGACATCTGGCTGAAAACCATCAAGGAAATCCTCGAAAATCCCGAGCCCAACGCGCTCGACTTCCTCGACACCATCAAACTCAACCTCTTTGCCTCGGAAATTTTCGTCTTTACCCCCAAAGGCGAATTGAAGACCCTCCCCAAAGACGCCACGGCACTCGACTTTGCCTTCTACCTGCACTCCGACCTCGGCTACCATTGCATCGCCGCCAAGGTCAATCACAAACTGGTACCCCTGAGCCAGAAACTGCAAAGTGGAGACCAAGTGGAGGTGCTTACCTCCAAATCGCAAACCCCCAAGGAGGAGTGGATCAACTTCGTCAATACGGCCAAGGCCAAGACCCAATTACAAGCCGCCCTGCGCAAGGAACGGAAAATCATTGCCGCCAAGGGCGAGGAAATCTACAACCGGTTTATTTCGGACAATCACCTCATCACCAACGACCTGAGCGTTCTCGACCGCATTCTCAACCACTTCGACATCGACAAAAAGGAAGAAATGTTCTATCAGTTGGGCAAAAACGAAATCACACTCGATGACGATGTAAAGAAACTCTTCAAGGGAAACAACAAAAACGTGTTCATGCGTTATTTGCGGAATCCTTTCAGCAACAACAAGAACGCCAACAAACTTCCCGAGAAGAAAAAACAAGACAACAAGACAATCGTCGTTCCCGAAAAAATCGACCGCAAAGCCACCTATATCCTCCAAAGCAGCGAAACCGAACGCAACTACATCATTGCCGCCTGCTGCAAACCGATACCCGGCGACGACGTTCTCGGGTATGTAAATGAAAAGGGCGAGGTCATCGTGCACAAGCAATCCTGTCCGATAGCCATGAAACTGAAAAGCAGTTTCGGCTCACGCCTCATCTCGGTCAAATGGGACAAACACCTGAGCGAATCGTTCCTCGTCGAAATCGAAATCAACGGCATCGACAGCCTCGGCGTACTCAACCGCATCACCCACATCATCTCCGACGACATGGCCGTGAATATCCGCAACCTCACCATTACCACCAACGAGGGCCTGTTCCACGGCGAAGTAGGCGTGATGGTGCACGATGCCCGCGACATCGAGAAGCTATGCAACCGGTTGAAGAAAATCGAAGACGTGCAATCGGCCGCCCGCAAGAACTGAAAAATATTCTTATAAACCTCAAAGGGAAATAAAGCATTCTTCATGCTCTCAATTTAATTTTATCCCATGACCGATCGTTTACAAAAACATATCCATTTACCTTTGGTAACAGCCATTATTGTCAGATTATGGATAATTTTCCAAATTTTTTACATATGCATATATTGGGGTGCTCCTCAATATAGCGATGCCTATAATTATCAAAAATGGGCTTTGGATTGCTATAATAGTGGAAACTGGTATCCTAAGACTGAACAATTTTATTCCGAACCATATATCTGTTATGCTGGATACATTAACTTTCTCATCGCCTGCTTGCACATATTTGGATCTTTTACGTTTGTCCCGATTATCAATTTATTTCTAAACATATTGCAACTCTTTGCTCTATATCAAATTTGTAAAAAAATTTGTAACCAAACAGTAGCATACTACTTTACTATTTTTTATTGTATATTACTGAGTAACATTTCAATCGTTGCGGTAACAACAAGTGATCTATTTTTTATGACATTTATGATGTGCTCCATCACTCTAATAAAAAAAAATCATCTTTTACTCATCTTGTCGGGTATGCTTATAACATATGCCAACTATGTAAGGCCATTTGCTGTATTATACCTCCTACCAATATTTTTTTATGTTCTGTACCATAAATTCAACTGGAAATATTATGTCAGCTATTTCAGCGGTATTATATTAATGACTCTGTTGTTACTAACTTTCAGCTACACAATAAACGGAACGACTCATATATCATCAACCACAGGAGGTATAAACCTGATTATTGGAGCCAATGACGACCTAAATGGCTCATACACCGATAAAGTCTTGCAAGAAGGGAATATTGGATACATCGAAAACTCTACGACATATGATGTTTTCCAGAAAGATTCTATTTGGAAATCAAGAAGCATAGAGTGGATTAAAGAAAATCCAAGGAAATATATCTTATATGCTCCCGTAAAAATGGCCCGCCTATGGTGGGCCGATAGCTATTCGCACTTACTACTATCTAACGAAAAGCACAATAATAGCGGAACGGCTCACATTATTTCTGTTTTAGTAAACTCCACCAGTTATTATCTCATTCTCATATTTTTCTGCATTGGTATTTTCAAATTAGGCAGAAAAATTTGGGGGTATTGGGGGATTTTTCTGATACCTCTTTTAGGAGGTTGTATTTTACACATGATTATGTATGGAGGCATGCGTTACCATTACCCGTTCATGCCTATAATTATATTTTATGCCGCCTTAGGGCTTTGCCTACTTCAAAAGAAAGAAATATGCAATTACGAAACTAAGCCTTTATCACAGGAAGTTTGAGGCGCGACACCGAAGAGATGGCACCGCACAACGTGAGCACACCGGCCAAGAGCATGGCATCGTGGGGAGCCGTGTCGCCGAAGATGTGGAACAAGAGCGCCACCAATGCCGCGCCGGTCGTCTGGCCGAGCAGACGGGCCGTCGCCAGCATGCCGCTGGCACTTCCCGTGCGGTAGGTCGGTGCAGAGCTGAGCAACATGTGATTGTTGGGCGACTGGAAGAAACCGAAACCCATACCGCAAAGCATCAACCGCCACGCCAGCCCGAAATGGGTCGTATCGACCGGGACAAAAGCCAACGAAAAACAACCGATGCTCATCACCGTGAGCCCCACGCCGCCCAATATGCCGGGGTGCACCCGCCCCACCAGCCAACCGGCCAACGGTGCGACAAACACAATCACAAAGGGCCAGGAAGTCATGAGCAAACCGGTGCCTACGGCTTCGTAGTGGAACGTATCGACCAACATAAAAGGCATGGCAATCATGGCCAACATCTGCGAGGTAAACGACAATATGCTGGTTATGACCGAGAGAGAAAAGGCGGGAATCTTCAATAGGTCAAAGGGTAGCATCGGATAGCTGTCGTGCAGTTGCATGCGCACATACACAATGCCGACAAAAAGCAAAAGCAATCCTCCCGACAGAATCGCAGAGAGAGGCGCATCGTGCGAATAAGCCTCGATGCAGCCGATAAGCAAGCCAAAGGTCAAGGCATTGAAAAGAGCCTCTTTCCACTTGAAGCGGCGGCCTACCACCCGCGCAGGGTTTCCCGGCAGGTATTTCCGTCCCAAATAAAAGGTCACCAACCCCACCGGCACATTGATGGCGAAGAGCCACGGCCATGAGGCCACCGAAAGAATCGCGGCAGCCAAGGTGGGCCCCGCCACCGAAGCAATAGCCACGACCGTGGCGTTGAGCCCCACCCCTTTTCCCAAATGGCGCTTGGGATATATGATACGCACCAGTGAGGTATTCACGCTCATAATCATGGCGGCGCCGACACCCTGGAAGAGGCGAGCCACCACCAGCAGCGGCAAGGTGGGGGTAAGGGCACAGAACAACGAACCGGCCGTGAAAACTGCCACGCCCCACAGATAAATGCACTTATAGCCAAAGAGCTCTCCCAGCGAAGAGAAGGGCAAAAGCGTCATCATAATGACCAGCTGGAAGGCATTGATAATCCAAATGGAATCGGACGAGGAGACCTGCAAATCGTCGGAAATACTGGGCAACGCCACATTGCAGATGGTCCCGTCGATAACCGCCAGGAAAAGGCCGGCAAAAGTGGCAATCATGGCATAATAGATGCGTGGGCGATGCAATCCGTCCCAATTCAAATCACCGACAATTTCTCCTTTGGTTTCCATAGATTCCGAAAATTCAGCTGCAAAAGTAGCCATAATTCCGCAGCCCGATAAGAGATTTCATCATTTTTACACAAAAGACAGCGATTCCTTTTCGATTTCTGTAAACGCACAGGAAAAAAACAGAAGTACCGAAAGCCTCCGCACTCCTTTTGCGATATGAAATATTTTCTATAAATTGCAACCGTTTTGGCTCCTGCGGCCCCGACCGCAAGGCCATTCAAAAAAAGGTGTAATTCGGTCATCACAATGAAAAAAGCTTTACGACACATTTTCATGAGCCGTGTCGGGTTGCTGCAAGCAGCCTATTTTGTCGGCACCATCGCACTCATTCTCTATTTCTTTCCCAGAGAAGAGAAATCGGAGTATGTTTTTCAGGAAGGGAAGCCTTGGAAATACGGGCTGTTGACAGCCTCTTTCGACTTTCCCATTTACAAAAGCAAAGAACAACTGAAACACGAACAGGACAGCATCATCAAGACCCTGCGTCCGTTCTTCACCGAAGAACCCCGTGTGGGAACCGAACAGATAAACAACTTCAAGCGCGAACACCAGGACATGCTCCAAAACGCCGAATCGGCCAACGCCTATCGCTATGTACTGGGAGCATTGGCGGAAGTGTATAAAAAAGGCATTATCGACACCGACACCTACAACACGCTGATAAACAACGAAACGCCAGGCATACGCATCGTCAGCCGCAACACCGTGAAAGGGGAGAGTGAGGTGTCGCAACTGCTCTCGTTGCGGTCGGCCTACGAATATATCATGGCCCATGCGACCGCCCAACAGCAAAACATACTGAACTCGTGCAACCTGAACAATTACCTCACCGAAAATCTCACCTACGACAGCCTCAAATCGCAAAATGCACGATTTGAACTGCTGCAACGCATTCCCTCCTCGATAGGCATGGTACAAAAAGGGGAGAAAATCATCAACCGCGGCGACATCGTCACCCCCCATACCTACCTTATCCTCAAATCGTTCGAGACAATGAACCAGCGCAACAACACGCGCACCCAACAACAAGACATGATCATCATGCTGGGACAGGGCATTGTCATCATCTGCCTGCTGATATTCCTCTACCGTTATCTGGCCATATTCTACCCGCGCACCTTCAATGACCCGAAGAAACTCGCCTTTGTCATGATCATGATTACCGGAACGACGGTCATCTGCTACCTCTTGTGCGGCATGTTCACGACGTCGGGCATGTATTTGGTGCCGTTTGCCATACTCCCCATCACCATCGTCGTCTTCCTGAAAAAATCGATTGCGCTGATTTCGAGTCTCATCTCGATTCTGCTGTGCGCCTTTGCCGTCCCCTACCCGCTCGAATTCATTTTCCTGCAAATGGCCGTGACGGTGACAGCCATCAACAACATGAAGGAGTTGGTGAGACGTTCCCAACTGTTGCGTTGTGTCATTCTCATATTCCTCACCTACTGCTTCACCTACACGGGCTATACCCTGATTTTTGAAGAGTGGACCAAACTCGACCCCCAGCTGTTCTTCTATTTGGGTATCAACTGCGGATTGTTGTTCTTTACCTATCTGCTCATCTATCTGCTCGAAAAGGTCTTCGGTTTTGTCTCGACCGTAACGCTGGTCGAGCTTTCCGACATCAACCTGCCGATATTCCGGCAACTCTCCGAGACCTGTCCCGGTACCTTCCAGCACTCGATGCAGGTGTCGAACCTCGCCACCGAAGCGGCCGACTGCATCGGGGCACAAGCCCAACTCGTACGCACCGGAGCACTTTATCACGACATCGGGAAAATGGCCAATCCGGCCTTCTTCACCGAAAACCAAAACGGCGTGAATCCGCACAACAGCCTGCCCTATGAAGAGAGTGCGCAGATTGTCATCAACCATGTGAAAGACGGCGTGAAAATTGCCGAAAAGCTGAACCTGCCTCAAACCATCACCGACTTCATCAAGACCCACCACGGCCGCAGCAAAGCCAAATATTTCTACAACTCCTATGTGAACGAACACCCCGACGAGGAGGTAAATGAAGAACTATTTACCTATCCCGGGCCCAACCCCTTCACCAAAGAACAGGCCATACTGATGATGGCCGATGCCGTGGAAGCCGCTTCGCGCAGTTTAAAGGAATACAATGAAGAAAATATTTCAAAACTGGTCAATGCCATTATCGACAGTCAAATCTCCGATGGCCTGCTCAACAACAGCCCCATCAGCTTCCGCGACATCTGCGACATAAAGAAGGCTTTCATCGAGAAACTCAAAACGATGTATCACACCCGCATCAGCTACCCCGAACTGCACAAAAAATAACCGATCTCCCCTCCCGGTGACATCACGGGGGGGGAAGGTGAATAGAAAAATTGTCGGGGCAAAGCGACTATGTGCGCTTTGGCCCGACTTGATTGTTGACACTTCCTCGCAAAACGAAGCAGGCGCCTACGCCACGAGGTGTCTTATAATTTGACTTTCAGAGCCGAAAGGATACGGGCAAAAATCTCGGTATTATCTATCACCCCACAGAAATCTTGGGCATGGGGGCCGTAGGCATAAACAGGCACCAAGACAGGCGAATGACCGCCGGTTGCAAAATGTCCCGATACTTCCCTGCGTGAAATATCGCCATCGCCCAAAGCCAGTCCGCCGGTCTCATGGTCGGCCAAGACAATGACCAACGTCTCCCCATTGCTGTCGGCAAAACGCAAGGCTTCGGCCACGGCCTTGTCGAAGTCGAGGGTTTCACGCACCACTCCCTCGATATTGCCATTATGGGCAGCATGGTCTATCTCCGCCCCTTCGACCAGGAGGAAAAAGCCTTTCTTTGATTTCTGAGAGAGGAACGAAAGAGCATACCGGGTAACGGTTCTCAAATAGGCGGTGTCCCGTCCGTCTTTGATTTGTGCGGCATCACGGTCGCAAGCTATGAGCGCGACTTTTTCGGGAGCCGGGGCGGGCAACTCCTCGAAGTCGTGCAACACGGTAAAGCCCTGCGCCCGCAACGAATCGAGACGTTCGGTCCCGGTCGACTCAAAAAGGGAGACGCTGCTACCGGCCACGAAAAGAGCCTGAGTGCGCAACAGGTCGGAGAGGATTTCCCGGGTCATGCTACGCTGGGGTTGGTGGGTATAGAACGCCGAGGGAGTGGCTCCCGAGATTTTGTCGGTGGTAACAATTCCGGTGGCATAGCCTTTGCCCGAAAGTATCTCGGTCATATTCGGCAACCGGCAACCGGCCGTATCGACACCCAAACTGCCATTGCGGGTCTTGCGGCCGGTGGCATAGGCCGTCCCGGCTGCCGCCGAATCGGTAATGTACCGATTGGCCGACTGGCTCTTGACCAAGCCGATGTGTCGCATGCGCGCTATCGTAAGGTCGCCTTCATTGGCATGGAGGGCGGCCGTCATGTGCGCCAAGCCCATGCCATCGCCGACCATAAGGATAACATTTTTTACTTTACGGGCTGAACCGTCGTTGCGGTAGGTCGGGACATAAACTTCCTGCCGGGCAGGAGAAGCATAACTGTCGAACTGAGCCCATACCGGGGTCGTAGAGAATGCTGCCACGACCAACAGGCTGACAAAAATAATCTGCTTTTTCATATCAAGTCAAAATGAATATTTCAATCCTTCACATGCAAGTATTGTCTCGGGGAATTCTTCCCGGGCCTCTGCCAACAAGGTTTCCTCGTCGTTGTAACGAGCCGAGAAGTGGCCTATCATCAACTTCTTCACCTGTGCGTTCCGTGCCAATGTGGCGGCTTGTCGGGCCGTGGAGTGAAACGTGCGGCGGGCCATGGCCACGGCTTCGTCGCCGAAGGTAGCTTCGTGGTAAAGCAGGTCGACCCCTTCGACAAGGGGTATGAGCTTCTCGTTGTAGGCGGTATCGGAACAGTAGGCATAACGCACCGGCGGCGCAGCCGGACGCGTCAGGCGGTCGTTGGGGACAACCGTCCCGTCGGGTAACACGAAATCGGCTCCGGCCTTGATTTCGGCCCGGCGATAATGGGGTATCTTATAATATTCGGCAACATCGCCCAAGAGATGTCGCGGAGCCTCCTTTTCCTCGAAAAGGAAGCCGGCTGCGGGAATGCGGTGTTTCAAAGGGAGGGTCTTGACCGTGAGGGTGTCGTCTTCATAGACCACCTCCGACGCAAAAGGCGAAAAAGGCTCGATGCGCACCTCAAAGGGCAAGTCCTGGCAAAAGGTCTCGAACAAGGGAGGAAAGATGCGCAAAGCGTCGGGTACCGTGTGTATGACCACCTCACCGCCCCGGTCGAGAAGCCCCAGCGTCGAGATGAGACCGACCAAACCCAGGCAGTGGTCGCCGTGGAGATGCGAGATAAAGATGTGCTGCAACCGCATGAGCTTCAACCCCTGCCGGCGGTAGTGCTGCTGCGTGCCCTCCCCGCAATCGACAAGGAACACGCGGTCGCGGTGGGTCAACGCCTGGGCACTGGGATTATGGCGAAGGGTGGGGAATGCCGAGCCGCACCCCAATATCGACAATTCAAATCGGGTCATTGCACGTCGTGTCGTTTCGTTTGGCGGTACAAAAATAGCGATTCAACAGCGGTATCGCAAATTTTACCGATTTCGATTCGATGACATTTTCGGCCGTGAGGCCGGCATTGGCAACCGCTATCGTCATAGGCCAAGCGACACAAAAAAAGCGCCGCACTCATCGTGCGGCGCTTTCGGGACTTATAATACAGGGTGTATTATTTGTTGTCTTTGGAGAGTTTCTCTTTCAAAGCGGCCAACTCTTCGATGTCTCCGAGAGTGGTTTTTTCTACGGGAGTCGAAAGGGTTGCAGATTCTTCGGCTTTGGCAGCTTTCTTGGCGGCCTTCTTGGCCGAAGCCTCTTTTTGAGCCTCAGCTTTGGCTGCATCTTCGAAAATGCGGCTGTGCGAAAGAATGATGCGTTTGGCATCTTTGTTGAACTCGATAACTTTGAAGTTGAGTTTCTCATCGACTTGTGCCTGGGTTCCGTCTTCCTTAACGAGGTGTTTGGGAGTGGCAAAACCTTCTACACCGTAAGGCAAAGCGATAACGGCACCTTTTTCGAGCATCTCGACAATCGTACCTTCGTGTATCGAACCTACCGTGAATACGGTCTCGAATACGTCCCAGGGATTTTCTTCGAGCTGTTTGTGACCGAGGCTCAGGCGACGGTTTTCCTTGTCGATTTCGAGTACTTGCACTTCGATGTCGGCACCGATTTGCGTGAACTCAGAGGGGTGTTTGATTTTCTTCGTCCAAGAGAGGTCGGAGATGTGGATAAGACCTTCTACGCCTTCTTCGATTTCTACAAATACACCGAAGTTGGTGAAGTTACGCACTTTGGCGTGGTGACGCGAACCTACGGCATATTTGGTCTCGATATTTTCCCAAGGATCGGGTTTGAGCTGTTTGATACCCAACGACATTTTGCGTTCTTCGCGGTCGAGGGTGAGGATAACGGCTTCTACTTCGTCGCCCACCTTCATGAAGTCTTGTGCGCTGCGCAGGTGTTGCGACCACGACATTTCCGAAACGTGGATAAGACCTTCTACGCCCGGAGCGATTTCGATGAATGCACCGTAATCGGCCATGACAGCCACTTTGCCTTTGACTTTGTCGCCCACTTTGAGGTTGGGATCGAGTGCGTCCCAAGGGTGCGGGGTGAGTTGTTTCAGACCGAGAGCGATGCGTTTCTTCTCGTCGTCGAAGTCGAGAATAACGACATTGAGTTTCTGGTCGAGCGAAACGACCTCTTCGGGGTGGCTTACGCGGCCCCACGACAGGTCGGTGATGTGGATAAGACCATCGACACCGCCAAGGTCGATGAATACGCCGTAAGAGGTGATATTCTTGACCGTACCTTCGAGTACCTGACCTTTTTCGAGTTTGGCGATGATTTCTTTCTTCTGTTGTTCGAGCTCGGCTTCGATGAGAGCTTTGTGCGAAACAACAACGTTTTTGAATTCCTGGTTGATTTTAACCACTTTGAATTCCATGGTTTTGCCAACGAATACATCGTAATCGCGAATGGGTTTAACGTCGATTTGCGAACCGGGCAAGAAGGCTTCGATGCCAAATACATCGACAATCATACCACCCTTGGTGCGGCACTTGATGTAACCCTTGATGACTTCGTCGTTTTCAAGAGCAGCGTTCACACGATCCCACGAACGGGTAGCGCGGGCTTTTTTGTGAGAAAGTACGAGCTGTCCTTTTTTATCTTCCTGGTTTTCGATGTAGACTTCGACCGTGTCACCCACTTTGAGATCGGGATTGTAACGGAATTCGTTCATCGAAATAACGCCGTCGGATTTGTAACCGATGTTTACAACAACTTCGCGTTTGTTGATAGAGATAACGGTTCCTTCGATTACCTCTTTGTCTTTTACAGTGTTGAGCGATTGGTCATAAGTGGCCACCAGCTCTTCGCGGCTCTTCTCGCCGACAACTTCGCCTTTTTCATAGGCGTCCCAGTCGAAATTTTCAACGGGAGTGATTTGTTTTTCTTCCATAATTGTTAAATAATTGATTTTCTTACTACTAAATTAGACATTATATGGTCTCAAAAATCGGGGCAAAGATAAGTCTTTTTTTTTACCCGGCAAACCTATTATCAAGATTTTCGCTTCCTTACAAAAAAATCCGGGGCAGGCCCTCTTGGTCTGCCCCGGAACAGGGTACGGGATTGGTTCGCCGTTATTTCTTGATGAATCGGTAGCGCGACACGCTCCTGTCGTCGGACTCAACCACGACGATGTACTGTCCGGCAGGAAGTTCGTCGAGCGAGACAATCGACCGCGGTGCAATGACACGTTTCACTTCGGCACCGCTCAGGTCTGAAATCAAGAGTCGGCCTACACCAGCAGAGACATGGAGGTTGCCTTGTGCATAATAAACCAAGGTTCCATCGGTTGCCACCCAAGGCATATCGGAGAGGGCCGTGACAGTCAGGGTTCCCGATTGATAGACGAAGTCGTAGTGCTCCGAGACTCCACCCGAAACCGTGATGTCATATTCTCCGGCCGAAGAGGCATCGAGCGCCTCGCAGGTAATTTGCGGCACGACGTCGAGCGAGGTTTGGTCTTCGCCCATGGCAAAGCCCTTGTATTGAATTGTCAGCTCGGGCAACATGTCGCCTTCGCAACAGCTCTTGTTCTCGGCAATCACCGTAAGGGTGGCCTTCGACACGACAATCGGCACGGAGACTTCGGCCGAAGAGAAGGTCGATGTAGCAGCTTGCCGCACGATGAGCGAGGTTTCGCCCACGCCGTGAATATAGATGCGGCCGTTGGCAATAAGAGCCACGTTGGCATCGGCAACCTCATAAGTAATCTCACCCCGGTTGTTGTTGCTCGTCACTACGGGCAGGGCAAACGGCAGGTCGTTATACGCCTTCGGTGCGATCTCGGCCACCGTGAGTACCGTCTCGGTGAAATTACCGATGGTGAGGGTTCCCGAATAACAGGTCAAATCATAGTTCTCGGCCTCGCCGCCCGTGAGGGTAATGAGGTAGGTGCCGGCTTGTGTGGTCTCCGATACCTCGCAGGCGATCTCGGGCAACTGGGTGAAGACACTCTCATCGTCGCCGTTGACAAAGCCCACACAGGTATAGGTGAGCTCGGGCATCTCGTCGCCCTGGCGGCACTCCTGG